>JBLGCN010000029.1:0-12119 GCA_047617405.1 Natronomonas sp. | reverse complement strand
CTTGGCTACGAGCCACAGGACAACTCCGCCCACTGGGACGGCACCGAATACGTCGGCCCGCGGGGCTGAGTTGCTGGCGGCGCGTGGACAGGTGCCGGATTCACCCGGCCTTTATCTGATGTGTCACGACATCCCCGCCACAGGCCGGACACGCCGGCCGCTTGCGCTGCAGGTTTGTCCCACAGTCGCGACACTCGTGGTGAACGACTTCGCCACCCACAAACGGAAGCAAGTCGAGCACACTCATCGGTTATCTGAAACTATGTTCGCTCTCCCTTCTAAGCCTTCGTACTTGGCGCCGGGCCCGTTGTATCGCCTTGAGTGGCGGTCTCGGCGCCTGAGACGGTGGAATTCCGGGTCGGGCGTGTCGTCTGAGGCGGTTCGCTGCGGGTTCGGCGTGCCCGGCTGTGGTGAGCCGGTCCAGGGACTGGCCGCTCCGGGAGGGGTCCGGGAGTGTGTCAGTCGGGCCCCTGTTCGGCCGTCACGACCGCACAGTCGGCGTCGACGACGAGCGTGAGGGTGTCGCCGTTGGCCGTGTGGGTCACGGCTGCCCGGAGTGGGTTGCGCTCGCGGACGCGGGCCCGGTCGGGGTGCCAGGCGGCCAGTTCCCACGGCGAGATGTCCCGGATGTCGACCCCGCGGTCGGAGTAGAAGCTGACAACGGTCGGGTGGTCGGCCAGCGCGGTGCCGAGGTCGGCAGTGGGCTCGGCCCCGCAGCGTCGACACCGGTAGGAAGCCATGGGGAACTCGTCGTACCAGTCGGGATACTCCTCGAGGTTGGCCGGGTCGTCGGCGAGGGCTGCCCCCGGGACGACCGACAGGTCGAGCCGTCCCTCACAGTACCAGCAGAACCCGTTGGCGAGCTGGCTGCAGATTGTCCGGAAGTAGCGGTCCGCGACTGCCGGCACCTCCGCGCGGTCGTAGCCCGCAAAGACCCCTGGCGGAACGCCGGCCGAGGCGTGCAGTGCACAGGAGTTACACTCGACGGTGACGGTTTCGTCCTCGTAGCGCAGCCTCCGGTCCCCACCACAGGACGGACACGGCTCCGGCATGTCGAGCGGCTCGAACGACCCCGTCATCGTGTACGCTCCGCCGTCGACTGCACCGTTTATCCACCGTCCGGCGAGGGTGAGCGTGTAGCCATCACCGGTCTCGGTGACGAAGCAGCCGGTGAGCTTGTCGAGGTGGTAGTTGAACTGCCCGGGGTCAGCCATGCCAACCGCCGCCCGGAGCTCCGAGAAGGTCATCGCCCCGTCGGCCGCCCACAGCGCCCGGAGGACCGCGACGCGGGTCTCGTCGGCCAGGGCGGCAAAGGCGTCCTCGGGGTCAGTCGTCTCGATTGGCTCGATACCACCCATATCTTCGTTATCCGTCGACAGCGGTATAGGCGTACCGACAGGGGGAGGCCAGAGGAGCCGTCGTGTCAGCGGGGCGTGGTGGGCGGTTGGCCGGCGTTCGGCCGTGGGGGAAGCGTGGCGTCAGCGGGGTGGAGGGCCGAGCGTGGCGGACCGGAAGGGGGAACCGGGCGCGGCGTCGACCGGGGCCGACGGCGCGAGCCACGTCAGTCGGCGGGGCGACAATCCGGGTCGACGCCGACGCCGGCGGTACTGTCGGAGGAGCGGGACTGCGCCACGGGCCGCGCCAGAGCGACGACGGCCGCGAGCCCCGCGGCTGCGAGGCCAGCGCCGACGACGACGGGGGCGGTCATCAGCCCGAGCCCGACAGCCAGCACGGCCAGATAGCCGACGAGGCCGGCGGGCGTCGAGGGGCGGTCGTCCGGGCGGGTCGACAGTCGTGTTGGGGGATGTGTCCGATTCACCGCAATGTTGTGGAGGGTCCCCGGCGGCATAAATATAATCTGAAGAACATTTCTGTAGGGGAACTTACTGAAATTTTCTTCACCCAGGGCTCGTGTGAGGGACAGGCACGGGGCAACGGGTCCGGCAGCATACGGTCGGCACCGGGGCCTCCTCCGGCCACGAGACTCAAGCCGGCCGGCCTGGTGACCGCTCTCGCGGGCGCAGGTTCATACTGCTGGCTGTAACTATTTTAAGATATCCGCGACCCCGGGGTCGCGAGATTCTTTACAGACTTACAGCCGGCAGTATCAGAGGGCAAGAGATATTGACCGTTCCGGCCTCACCCGTGGTACGCGCAGTGAAACCCCGCGACCCGCCGGTGGAATGCGGGGATAACCTTCGTCCGGAGGTCGGCGTCGGGTTCGTCCGCAAACTCCTCGGCGGTCCGGGCGCGGGCGTCGTCAACGGCGGTCAGAACGCCGTCGGGAACGCCAGTCTCCCGGCCGATTCGAGGTACGCCCAGATGAACGCCGTCTCCAGCCGGTCGAAAACCCGGTTTGCCGGGACAAAACTCGCCGGGGCGCCGTCGGCGAGCCGGCAGTAGGTCCGGCTGATGAGTCTGCTCCCGTCGTCGATACCGTGGGCTGCGAACGACCCCGTGGTCGTGCACTCGTCGTCCGTCTCGGTGGGGTCGGGTCGGTCCGTGCTCACACACAAGCCTACACGTGGTTACCACGGGTAGCCTTCACCACAGTGTGTCACCCACACACAGGGAGCGGGGTCGATAACGAACCGGCCCGGGGGTGTTCACTCGAAGAGGCCGGAGACATCGTCCTCACGGTTGCGGCGTCGCCCGACGTGCTCGGAGAGGCGCTGGAAGACGATATCCCGGTGCTCGGGGTCACGGACAAAGTCGAACACCAGTGGGAGGAAGGGGCTCCCGGTCGTCTCGCTCGCGGCGTCGGCGCGGGCGTACGTGGTGGCGTCGGCGACAGTCGCCTCGTCGTATCCCGCCTCCTCGGCGAGCACCACCGCGGCGACACAGGTTGCCTCAAGCTCCAGGGTTTCGGGCACGGGTTGCTGCCCGTTATGTCGGAGCGAGGGGGGGTCGCGGTCCGCGAGGAGGGTGGGGTCGGTCTCGAGGGCCGAGAGGAACTCGCGGACCTCGCCGACGTTGACCCCGCGGTAGTCGGCGGGAACGTCGGCGAGATACTCCTGTGCGCTCCCGGCGAGACCGGTCGCCCCCGAGTCGTTGCCCTCCGTCGCGTGGTAGACCGCGGCGGTAAACTGGATCAGGCCGTGGAGAAAGCGCTCGTCGGCGGTCCCCGACTCCAGGTCGAGCCAGTGGTCCTCCCAGGCGTCGTGGGCAGTGTGGTAGCCCCCGGCGTTGTAGATGGCGACGCCGGCCCGGAGGTGTGCGTCCATACCGGGGTTCGGGGCGGCGCGGACAAAAGTCCCAGTCCGGGGGCCGGAGAGCACAGGAGCCGTTTGGGTGAGCGTCACCGTTATTCGCCGCGCCCCACAAGTGCCGACAACACGCCGCCCTGAATATGGCCGAGGACACAGAGTTCGGGACCGGGACATCCCGGGAGTACGCCCGCGTCCTGTTGGTCGCCTGCTGCCTGCTCGCGGTGGTCGTCGCCGGGACGGTCGTGCCGGCGCTGTCGACCGGCGAAGGCGACGGCGTCGCCGGGAGCCCCATCGAGTCGACACTGCCCGAGGGCGCGGTCGCCGGCGGGGGTGCAGAGCTCCCGGACGGGAACGCCGGCGGGTCCGGGCCGGACGGCGACAGTGGGAGTCGTCTCGGGGCTCTGGACCCCGGCTCCTTTGCCGGCGTCGGCGGCCCCGTCGACGAGAACGCCTTCCGGTCACAGGACGCGACGACACACTTCACCGTCCGAAGCACCGAACCGGCCTACTGGCGGACCGGCGCGTACGACGAGTACACCGGCTCGGGCTGGGGTCGTAGCGGCAACACTACCCCCTACGACGGGCCAGTCGCCGGGAGCGGCGCGAACGGGAGCCTGACGACCTACGAGGTGAGCCTGAACCGCTCGGCGACGACACTCCCGACCGTCTGGCGGCCCCGGACCGTCGAGGGGCTCGACGACCTCGCTGTCACCGACCGTCGTGCGGTTGTGCCGGCGGACCAACTCCCCCCGGGAACGAGCTTCACCGCTACCAGCGACCGCCCGCCCCGCGACCCGGCGGTCCTTCGGTCGACCGGGCAGGACTACCCCGACGCGGTCGAACAGCGCTACGCCACCCTCCCCGACAGCGTCCCCGACCGGGTCGGGGCGTTCACCGACACCCTCACCGCCGACGCTGACACCCCCTACGAGACCGCACAGACGGTTGAGCGCTGGCTGGAGGCAAACAAGGAGTACTCGTTGAACGTCTCCCGCCGGGGTGAGAACATCGCCGACACCTTTCTCTTCGAGATGGAGCAGGGCTACTGCGAGTACTACGCCACGTCGATGGTCGTGATGCTGCGCTCACAGGGGGTCCCCGCCCGCTACGTCGTGGGCTACTCGACGGGCCAGCAGGTCGCCGAGAACACCTATCAGGTGCGAAGTCTCAACGCCCACGCCTGGGTCGAGGTCTACTTCGAAGGGGTTGGGTGGGTAAAGTTCGACCCCACACCTGGCAGTGCTCGTCTCCAGGGCGAACAGTCGGCTGTGCAGGAGCAACAGTCTGCCACCGACTACACCCCCCGCGAACAGGGGAGTCCCGAGGAGACGTTCACGCCCGGCGACAGTGCGGTCGACACCGACCCCGACGGGGACGAGGGGGTGACCCGCCGGACCGAAAACGGGGTCCAGGTGTCACTGGACCGGCGCCCGGTCCCCGGCGCGAGTGTGAACGTGAGCCTCACAGAGAACGCCTCGCCGGTCGCCGCGGCGCGGGTGTCGTTCAACGGCGAGGCGGTCGGGGTCACCGGTGACGACGGAACCCTCGTCGCGACTGTCCCTTACACCGACCGGCTCGTGGTCGATGTCGAGACGCCGGAACGGAACCTCGTTTATATCGACCAGCCGGCGAACGCGACCAACGCAACGGACAGTAGCAGGACCGCTGTCCCGCTGGGCGCGGGTCCACCAACCCTGTCCAACCGGGCTCTGTTTACCGTCGGGCCCACCGCGAACACGGTCAGCTACCCTGTCGACACGGACGTGACAGTGACTGTCGCCGGTCAGCCCCGTGCCGGCGGGAACGTCACTATCGTCGCCAGCGTCGAAGGCGTCCCCGTCGCCGACGCGGCGGTCCGGGTCGGCGGCGAAACCGTCACGCGAACCGACATCGACGGTCGCGCGGCGCTACCCCTGCCCGAGGAGCCCGGCAACGTCACCGTCGCCGTCGAGCGCGGGCCGGTGAGCGGCGAGACAACCGTCGAGATTCCGGCACTGTCGGTCACGGTCGAGCCGGGTGCGCCGCTTGCACTCCCGCTGACCGAGGCGACGGTCACGGCCCAACTCGGGGACCAGCCCCTCACCGGGGCGCCCGTCTCGGTCGACGGAGAGCGGGTCGCAACCACGGGTATCAACGGGACCGCGACGGTGACACTCCCGCTCTCGGGCAGCGCCACGGTGGCTGTCAGCGACGGGTCGCTGGCCGCCAGCGAGACTGTCGACGGGCTGTTGCTCCACCTCCTGCTCGTCCTGGCCGGGCTGGCAGCCGTCGTCGGTGGGCTGGTCGTCGGGGCGAGACGGGTCGGCCGCGGGCCGCGTGACCTGCTGGCGCTGGTCCGACGGCTGCCTGTCCTGGCGGTCAGGTACGCACAGCTCGCGCTCGTGATGCTGGCGACCGGCGGGGGCGACCTACTCCGGGCCGGACTCGCCGGCCTCCGGCAGGCCGTGGGGGCGCTGGCCGCCCCTCTCGGGGGGCGAGCGAGCGTCGCCGACATCCGGGCGAGACTGGGGACGTGGTACCGCAGGCGGCGGCCGAGGCGGTCACCCGGCGGGGGAGGCGTCGCCGCGGGCGACACGGACGGGGGAGGGGTGACTGTCCGGACGGCCTGGCGGCGGCTCGTCGAGGGGCTCAGCGTCCGGCGGCCGGAGACGAAGACACCGGGCGAACTCGCCACCCACGCGGTCGACCGCGACGGGCTTCCGGCCGACGCCGTCGGCACACTCCGTGACACCTTCCGGGAGGTGGAGTACGGCGCCCGTCCGGCCGACGACCGGCTCGACCGGGTCCAGTCGGCGCTCGTGGCGGTCGAACGCGCCAGCGACCCGGACCGAGGCGCCGACGCGGGCACGGCTGCCGGCCCGGGGGCCGCCACGGACGGCGGGACAGCGGTGGGCGGGCCATCGACCGGGGTGGGTGTGAACGCCGACGGGGGCGAGACAGCCACGGACACGGCCGGGGAGGGGGAGTAATGCGGCTTCGGTACCTGCTCGGTCTGCTCGGCGCGGTACTGGCGGGTGCCGGGGCGGTCGCGGTCTTCCTGCCGAGCACCGTGCGGTCGGTCGAGCCGGTCCGGCTGGCTGTCGAGGCGGTCGGCGGGGTTGAGCCGACCGGCGCGGTGTTGCTGGCAAGCGGCGTGACAGGGCTGTATCTCGCCGTCACGGCCCGTTCGGGCCGGGAAACGCCGTCCGCCGAGGACCCGGCCGACCGCCGGTTCGCGACCGCGGTCGAGGCGCCGCCGGAGGCCGTCACCGCCGACCGGCGGCGGCTGGCGGGGGCCGACCTCGACGCCGTCGTCGACCGGGCGAGTGAGGCTGGTGGGGCCGCGTTACAGGAGGTACACGGAACGCTCGCCCGGACGGCGACAGAGGTCTATGCCGAGCACGCGGGCCTCGACCGCGAGCAGGCGCGGGCGGCCGTCGACACCGGTGCCTGGACGGACGACCCGGTCGCCGCTGCCTTCCTGGCCGGCGAGGACGGACCGAAACCCGGGCTCGGCGCCCGGGTCCGGCTGTGGCTGGTCCCCGAGCGCGAGCGGGCCCGCCGGGTCGAGCGGACCGTCCGGGCCGTCGAGCGTCTGTGGGGGCAGACGTGAGCCGGGTCCGCGTTCGCCGGTGGACGGTCGGGCTCGCGGCGACACTGACACTCCTGAGTGTCGGCCTGCTCTATGCCTCGTCGACGCTGCTGGCCGGGGCGGCGGTCCCACTCGTCTACGTCCTCTACGGGACGCTGTCGGGCGTCCCCGAAGGGGCGAGCGTGCGCGCAACCCGGGCGTTCGACCCTGCGGACCCGACACCCGGCGAGGTTGTCGGTGTCGAACTGACTGTCACAAACACCGGCGACCGGGCGCTACCGGATGTGAGGGTTATCGACGGCGTCCCCGAGGAGCTGGCGGTCACGTCGGGGTCCCCGCGGGCCTGTGTCGCGCTCCCGCCGGAGGGGTCGACGACCGTCGCTTACGAGGTGGCTGCCAAGCGCGGCGAATACGGCTTTGCCGACCCGGCGGTTCGGCTGCGGTCGGTCGCCGGGGGTGAGCGGGCCACCGCGGAGGTGTCCGCGGACGGGGACCGTCGCCTCGTCGGGACGAACACGGTTCGTGAGCCCCCGCTCGACGACGCCGTGCTCCCGCGGGCGGGGACGCTCCCGACCGACTCGGGGGGGAGCGGCCTGGAGTTTCACGCCACCCGGGCGTACCGCCCCGGCGACCCGATGACGCGTGTCGACTGGCGCCACTACGCAAAGACCGGCGAGTTCGTCACCGTCCAGTACCGGGAGGAACAGGCTGCCCGGACAGTGTTGGTCGTCGACGCCCGGCCGGTGGGGCGGGTGACCGGTGCGCCCGGCTATCCGACCGGGGCGGAACTCGCCGCCTACGCCGGTCAGCGTCTCTACGACGCCCTCGAGACGTCGGGGGTCGTCTCTACCGTCACCGCGGTCGGCCTCGAGGCGGAGGGGCTGGGCGGGCTGGTCGGCCCCGACGGCCTCCCCTGGGTCGACGGCGACGGTCGCAACCGGACGGCTCACGCCAGACGGCTGTTCCGGGCCGCCCAAGGGGTCGGTGAGCGTGACGCCGGCGAGGAGCCGACGACGACAGTTGTCGCGGACGGGCGAGGCCAATCGGGTGGACCGGCCGACGGCGCCGGAGCCGGACCCACCGACCCCGACGAGGCGCTCACAAACCGGCTGCTAGCCCGGCTCCCACCGAACGCCCAGGTCGTCGTCTGCACGCCCCTGGTCGACGGGTGGCCGGTCGAGTTCTGCCGGGCACTCTCTGCCCGGGGGTACCCTCAGGTCGTCCTCAGCCCGGATATGACCGGCGACCGGACCGTCGGCCAGCGCGTCGGCAGGCTCCGGCGTGACCTGCGTCTGCGGACGCTCGAACGGACCGGCGCGACGGTTGCCGGCTGGCAGCTCGGACAGTCTATCGACCACGCACTCCGGCGCTCGCTCCCGCATCTCCTCCGATGAGCACGACACCTGACCCCCCGGACGCGGACGCCGACGCCGCCCGCCGCCACGAGGGCCGGACACCCCCGACGCGGACCAGCGTGGCCGTTGTCGTCGTCGGGACGGTCGGTCTCGTCGCGGTGCTGCTCGGCCGCGTCGGGCCGGCAGTCGGCCCCGCGCTCGTGGCTATCGCCGGCGCGCTGGCGCTCGCGGGTGGGGTCTGGGCGGTCTCGAGCGAGCGGTTCCGGACGGTCGGTCAGGTGGCGGGCGGGCTCCTCGCCTTTCCCGTCGGCGTCGGGTTCGTCATCGGGGTCATCGGGACGGCGCTCGTCCTCGTGGAGGTGTACTTCCCGGTGCCGGACGCGGGGCTGATCGCGGTCAACGCGCTCCTGCTGGTCAGCCGGCTCGGTATCGTCGTCGGCTGTGTGCTTGCGGTACTCGGGGCCGTGCTCGGTGTCCGGAGTGTCGTCGGCCCGGCGACGCTGTCGCGGTACTACTGGACCGTCGTGCGGACCGGGACAATACCGCTCACCGTCACCGCCTTCGCGGCCGGCGGGGCGGTCCTCTCGGAGGTTGCCAGGGGGCCGGGACCAGGCGCCACACCGGTGGGCGCGGTAGGCGGGCTGCTCGGGTGGCTTGCCACACCCGGCCCGGGGTTACACGTCGCCAGCTTCTTTCTGCTGGTCTCGGCGGCGGCGATGGGTGTGCGGGCGGCGGTCACCGCCCTGCCGGTCGCCGAGTTGCTGGCCGACAGGGGTGTCGGTGGGGTGGGTGGCCGGCGTCTCGGGACGGTCAGCCGGTGGCTGCTGTACGTCGGGGTCGCTACCCTCGGGGCGGCGCTCGCGGGACTGTACGTGGACGTGCAGTTTCGGACCCCTGCCCGGCTGGCGGTTGCTGTCGGCCCGGGTGTCGCCGGCCCGCTCGCCGGGCTGACCGGCGCGGCAACCCTGCGGGCGCCGCTGGTCGCCGTCGGGCTCGCCGCAGCCGCCGTGGTGGCGGGTACGCGGCTGCTCCAGCGGACTGCTCGGGCGTCGCTGACGGGCGCGGCCAGACGGGTCGGGCCTGTCCTCGTCGGGGGCGTGCTCACCCTGGCTGTGCTGCCCGTCGCGGCGCCGGCGTTCGACCGGCTGGTGGCCGAGGTTGCCGGGCGGCTCCCCTCCGTCTTTGCCACAGAGTTCCGGCAGGTCGCCGGGTCGGTGGGGGAGTTCTACGGGCCCGAGACGGTCGTCCTCGGGGTGATGGCCGCCTGTCTCGTCGTTGCCGGCCTGCTCGTGCTGGCCGCCCGACTGCTGTTGTGGCTGGGGTATCTCTCCCGCCGGCGGGCTGGCTTTGCGACGGCCAGCGCCGGGCTCTTTCTCGCAACGGTCTTTGCGGGCACACTCGACACACCGGCCCCGCTGGTGTTTGGCGGCCTGGTGGTGAGCCTGCTGGTCTGGGATGCCGGGGAGTACGGCACAACCCTCGGCAGGGAGGTCGGGCGACGGGCCCGCACCCACAGCGGCGAACTCGTCCACCTGGGCGGCACCGTCGCGGTGGGGATCGTCGGTATCGCCGCGGCACTGGCAGCGCAGGCAGCCCTCGACGGCCAGGCGGTCGACCCCTCACCGACCGCGGTCGCCGGGCTCGTGGCCGCCCTCGCCGGTGTCGTTCTACTCGTCGCCGCGCTCAGATAGCCACGAGCCCCGAGCCCTCCCGACCCCGGCCGTCCCTGACGGCGGGCTACTCGGGTGGCTCCCCACGACCCGGTTGGCCGCCGCGGTCGTCCGCAGGCCGGCCGTCCGACCCCGGCACGGGGACGCCGTCGAGCACGTCCGCGACGACTGTCTCCCGGTCGGCCCCGCGGACGCTGGCGTCGGCGGTCAGGACGAGCCGGTGGGTGAACACCGGCTCGACGACGCGTTTGATGTCGTCGGGAACGACGTAGTCCCGGCCGTCGATAACCGCCCGGGCGCGGGCGGCCTCGAACAGTCGCTGGATGCCCCGCGGGGAGACCCCAACCTCGACGCGGTCGTCCGTGCGGGTCGCCCGCCCGAGTTCGACCACGTAGTCCCGGAGACGCCCGTCGACCGCGACCGACTCGGGGACGCGCTGGAGCGCGGGGACCTCCCCGCTCCTGAGGACCGCCTCGGCGGTCGGTGCCTGTGTCGTCCGGTCGGCCCGGCGGTCGATCAGTTCGCGCTCACCCGCAAAGTCGGGGTAGCCCATCGCCGTCTTCACAATAAACCGGTCCCGCTGGGCCTCCGGCAGCCCGAAGGTTCCCTCCTGCTCGACGGGGTTCTGGGTCGCGATCACAAAGAAGGGGTCGGGCAGGTCGTGGGTTTCGCCGTCGACGGTCACCTGGCCTTCCCCCATCGCCTCGAGCAGTGCCGCCTGCGTCTTGGGCGGGGCACGGTTGATCTCGTCGGCCAGGACGACGTTGGCGAACACGGGGCCAGGGGAGAACTCGAACTCGCCGGTGGCCTCGCTGTAGACCGTCGAGCCCGTGATATCCGCCGGCAGGAGGTCGGGCGTGAACTGGATCCGGCGAAAGGACAGGCCGAGCGTCCGGGCAACAGAGCGGGCGGTCAGCGTCTTGCCGGTGCCGGGGACGTCCTCCAGCAGGACGTGCCCACGGGCGAGAACCCCCGTCAACACGGTCTCGAGGAACGCTGTGTCTGCGACAACGGTCCCGCCGACGGCGTCAAGCACCCGACGACAGGCCGCTCCGGCGTCCTCGTGGTCCATACCAAACTCCGGACCTCCGCGGTAAAAAGTCCTGTCCGCGGCGGCGACACAGTGTGGCGACTACGGCCGCTGAGCGGCTGCAACCCGTCTACGGGGCGGACTGGTGTGTACAGTCGGTGTTTGAGTCTTCCCCGCCTATTAGCCGGTGTGAGAGAACAGGACACACATGCGACTGTCGAAGCGGCTCGTGGCCGTCGGGCTCGTCACCGGCCTCCTGCTGGCGGGCGCCGGGGTCGTGCTCGTCACACCGGAGCCCCCCGACACCGGGGAGCCAACGGCCAGCGCGGGGAACGAGACGACAGCCGGGGTCAGCTACTTTGAGGGTGAGGCACAGTTTAGGGGGTACGTCCAGGCCGGCCAGCGCCTCGGCGGGGCCGGCGGCGTTGCCGCGGCAGGTGCCGGTGCGGCCGGCGGCGACGGTGGCGGCGAGGACGCGGCGGTAGAGACGACAGACCAGGCTGCCACGGCGGCCGACACCGGTGGCGGGGCCACCGGGACCCGCGTCGGGACCACCAACGTCCAGGTCGCCGGCGTCGACGAGCCGGACCTCGTCAAGACCGACGGGGAGTACTTCTACTACGCGCCCCGGGAGCGGTACCGGGCGGTGCGGACGACGCCGGTCGCCGGCGACGGCGTCGCCAAACCCGAGCCCCGCGAGCGGCCGAACACGACAGTCGTCGATATCGACGAACCGGCGACACCCGAGGTCGTCGCGGCGGTCAACGAGAGCGGACAACTGCTGCAGACCGGCGATAGCCTGGTGGTGCTCGGCTCCGACGAACTCGTCGGCTACGACGTGGGCGACGCGAGCGCCCCCGAGCGGGTCTGGTCGCACCCACTGAACGGCTCGCTGGTGGCCGCGCGGCTGGTCGACGGCCGGCTCTACGTCGTCACGGCGAGCGCGGTCAACCCGGCCGACCCCTGCCCCGTCGAGGCACTCGGCGGCGCCGCCTCGCTGTCCTGCACCGATGTCGCCCACCCCGAGCGCCAGGTCCGGGTCGACGCCACCTACACCGTGGTTGGGATAGACCCCGCGACTGGCACCGTCTCGGACGCGACAGGTCTTCTCGGCACCCGGGCGAACACCGCCGTCTACGCCGACGGCGAGGACCTCTATCTGACATACACCAGCCGAACCGACCGGGTGACGGTGCTGACCGACTACCTGCTCGCCTCCGACGTCCTCCCCGCCGGGGTGAAAGCCGAGATTGCGATGGTCCGCGGCGCCGAGCCACGCGACCA
>JBLGCN010000028.1:0-12194 GCA_047617405.1 Natronomonas sp. | reverse complement strand
AGCCCTCGGGCGGACGCCGACTACACCGTCCTGACGAGCAAGACCGGGGCCGAACTCGCCGCCGAGGCCGGCTGGACCCCCGACGGCGCGGTCTGTGCCATCGGTGAGGCCACCGCCGACGCGCTCAAGACAGCGGGTTACGCGGTCGATGTCCTTCCCGACACCTACTCCTCCGCGGGACTGGTCGACCGGCTGGCCGGCGAGGTCGACGGCGCCCGTGTCGAGGTGGCCCGCAGCGACCACGGCTCGCAGGTGTTGCTGTCCGGCCTCGATGCGGTGGGTGCGTACCTCCACGAGACGGTGCTCTACCAGCTCACCCGCCCTGACGGGGCCGGCCGTGCCGCCGAACGGGCCGCCGCCGGCGACCTGGACGCCGCCCTCTTTACCTCCTCGCTGACCGTCGAGCACTTCCTGGCTGCCGCCGAGCAGCGCGGTGTCCGGACGGCAGCCATCGCCGGCCTCGAGGAAGCCGTCGTCGCCACAATCGGCCGGCCGACCGCCGAGACCGCCGAGGCATCGGGTATCGATGTCGATGTCGTCCCTGCGGCGGCCGACTTCGAGACGCTCGCGCACGAGACGGTCGCGACCCTGGAGTGAGCCGCGCGGGCTCGACCCGCCGGCTCGTCGGCCTGGTGACCGGCTGGCAGACCGTCGCGAGTAGCTGTTACTACGCGCCCTTCGCCGCGGTTCCCTTTCTCAGCGAGGCGTTTGGCCTCTCGCGGTTTCTGGTGGGTGTGCTCGTCACGACACTGACGCTTGGCTACACGCTGGCGCTGGTGCCGAGCGGCGCGCTCGTCGACGCATACGGCGAGCGACCGGCCTTTGTCGGCGGGCTCGCAGGGCTCGGCGGGGCCGCTCTCGCGGTGACCGCCGCCCCCTCGACAGCCCTCCTCTTCGTCGCCACGTTCGCCCTCGGGGGAGCGTACGCGACGGCGATGCCGGCCACGAACCGTGCCATCGTCGCCGGCGCCCCCGCCGACAGACAGGGGGTTGCTATCGGGCTCAAACAGGTCGGTGTCACCGGCGGGAGCGCGCTCGCGGCGCTGGTCGTCGCCACCGCCGCCCCCGCTGTCGCCACCTGGCGGGCCGGACTGGCCGGTCTTGGCGTCCTCGCGCTCGCCGTTGCCGGCCTCTTCGCGGTCGGCTACACCGGCAGCCCTGCCGCGGGCGGGCCGACCCTGCCGGACCTGGGGTCGCTGCGTGACAACCGTGCATACCTCACGCTCGTGACCGCGGGGCTCTGTCTCGGCGCCGGACTGTTCACCGCTGTCGGGTATCTGACGCTGTATCTCACCGAGGCCGTCGGGACGACCGTCGCGGTCGCGGGCGGGGGGTTCGCGCTCGCACAGGTCGCCGGCAGCGTCGGCCGGGTCGGCGTTGGGGGTGTAGCCGACCACCTGAGTCGGCGGCTGTCCTGGGCTCCCGTCAGGGCGGCGACGCTCCTGCTTGCCGGACAGGCCGGCGTGGGGGTGGTCCTGCTCGCTGCGCTCGCGCGCTCACCCCCGCCGGCGGTCGCGCTCGTGCTCGTCGCCGGTGTCGGCCTCTCGGTGTTCGGGTTCACCGGGCTGTACTACACCGCCCTGTCGGCGCTGGTCCACGACCGGGAGGTGGGTGCCGCGACCGCCGGCGGGCAGACAGCGCTCAACGTCGGTGCCCTCCTCGCCCCACCCGGCTTTGGCCTGCTCGCCGACACCGCCTCGTACGGGCGCTCCTGGCTCGCCCTGGCGGCGGTCGTGGCCGTTGGTGTCGCGCTCGTCGCGCTGACCTACGCCCGACTGCCGAATATATAGCTCTTGACAGCGGTTCCAAACGAGCGTAACTCTATACAGAGGCATCGAACCGGCGGACCGGTATAGAGCGGTACCAACCGAACGTGACGGATACCCCCAGTATATGTCCCAATAGACGGCTCATATAAACCGACTTTAACTCACTCCCGGCGAGTATGTACAATGCCATCACGACGGCAGTTCCTGGTCGGGACGGGTGCGGCAGGTATCACGGCACTGGCCGGCTGTTCAGCCGGCGAGGGAACACCGGCAGACGACGGCTCCGGCACCGACTCGAGTGGGGGCAACTCCGGCGGGTCGGACGGGGGCTCGACGGGGGACAGCTCCGACGGCGCCGACACTTTCGAGGTCGGCTTCGGTGACTCCCAGACCACCGTGAGCGCCGAGAGCTTCCCCGACAAGCTGTTTATCTACGCCGTCCAGACGGGGTGGTCGAACTGGGGGGCACTGATGGAGGAGTTCCAGAGCCGGTACGGTGTCACGCTGAACGACGACCAGCGCTCCTCGGGGGAGGCCCTCTCACACGCCCGTCAGAACGCCCAGAACCCGAACCACTCCGCGATGAACGGCGGCTACACCTTCGGCGTGGTCGCCCGCAACGACGGGCTCACGCAGTCGTATAAGCCCGCAAACTACGACAAGGTGCCGGACTCGCTGAAAACCGACGACGGCAACGTAACGGCGACCCGGCGGATGACCACCGCGGTCGTCTACCGGAAGGACCTCTATGAGGAGCAAGGGATTGCCCCGCCACAGACCTGGGACGACCTCAAGCGGGCGGAAACCGCCAATCGGACCCAGTTCCAGCCCCCGCAGGCCGCGGTCGGGCTGGCCGGCGCACTCTCGATCAACAACGCCTACGGCGGCTCGCTGGACGACGTCCAGCCGGTCGTCGACTACTACAACGACGTCAAGAGCAAGGGCGCTGTCTTCGCCGGCAACGTCGAACAGAAGTTCAGCAAAGGCGAGATCCAGACCTTCGTCGAGTACGACTACACCGGGCTGGACCTGAAGTACAACGCCGACTCGGTCTCCGAGGACCAGGTCGGTGTGACCTTCCTGACCGGCCCCGAGGGGAAGGGTGCGCTGAACCAGCCCTACGGCTACGCGATGCTGAAGGGGGCGCCAAACCCCGAGGCCTGCAAGCTGTTCATGGACTACGTGCTCTCGAAGGAGGGACAGAGGAAGTTCTTCGACGCCTTTGTCCGCCCGATCCGGTCGGACGAGCTGGAGACGCCCGACCGGTTCCCCGACCCGAGCGTCTACGAGGAGACACAGTTCCAGGTCGACTACGGGAAACTCGTCGACCAGCAGGAGGGTATCATCCAGGATATCGGCCAGGGTGTCGGCCTCACCGGCTACTGAGTCTATGTCCACACTCGACGAGTCGACCCTGCTCGGTCGCATCCGGGGGACACGGCCCGGACGGCTGGTCTTCCCGACTACCGAGCAGGGGCGCAGACGCCGCCGGATCGCCGCGCTGGCGGTCCCGTTTTTCGCGCTCGCAACCTTTGGTGCCTTTCTGCCGCTGGTGACGATGTTCCGGATCAGCGTCTCCGAGCAGTTCCTCTTCGCGGTCCAGGGGTGGACGCTGGCGCCGTACCAGCGGCTGTTCGCCTCTATCGCCGCGTTCATTCCGCTGGTGGGGACAGAGCTCTCGGCGGCAATCGCCGCCGGCGGGGAGGCGGTCAACCCCGTCTACGGACAGACGATCTGGAACTCGCTGTGGTTCGGCGCCGTTACCACAGTGTCGAGCGTGGTCGTCGGTATTGCTGTTGCACACGGCCTCGAGAAGTACGACCTGCCCCGGAAGGGGCTGCTGGTGACGCTGGTCTCCTTCCCGATCAGCCTGCCGGGGATCGTCGCCGCCTTCATGATGATCGTCCTGTTCGGACAGACCGGCTTTCTCACCAACTTCTTTGCCGTGTTGAGCGGGGCACAGCCTATCGACCTCCAGCTGACCGGCCAGCCCTCCGGCACGGCACTCGCCATCCTCGGGCTCTTCTTTGGCTACCTCTACTCGATGATCCCCCGGGCGACACTGCTGTTGCGGGGGACATACGCGGAGGTGAACACCGACGCCGAGGAGGCCGCCCGTGCCCTGGGGGCGACCCCGTTACAGACGTTCCGGTATGTCACCCTCCCGCAGATCCGCCCGGGGATCGTGGGCGCGCTCATCCTCGCCTTCCGAACCTCCCTGGCCATCTTCGGGACTGTCCTGGTCCTGAAGGCGCTGTCGGTGGTCACCTTCCGGTTCGACCAGCTGGTCAAGGTCGGCTTCGAGCTGAACATCGCCTCGGCGCTGGCGGCCGTCTTTTTCCTGTTTACCGTCCTGTTTACATTCCTGGGGCTGCGCTACACCAGCGCGGAGGTGGCACGATGAGCACGCCGGGGGCCGACGACACGGGGGCGGTCACGGGCGATGTCCCCGACCGCGAGCCGGGCCGGCTGGGCCGGCTGTCGGCGGAGTACGGCCGGAGCCTGGTTACGGCGCTGATCCTCGTCACGGTTGTCTTCCTCATCGGGCCGGTGCTGGTGACCTTCGTCGCCTCCTTTTTCGAGAACTGGACCGGTATCCTCCCCAGCGGCGGACTCACCCTCCGGAACTGGGCGCAGGCGCTCGGGGTCGCCGAGACGCAGGGCGCCGCCCGCGGGCTCGGCGGGTTCTGGACGTTCGTCGCCCCGGACGTGCTCTTTGTCCTCGACCTCCCCTTCCTGCCGGAGTTGACACTGTTTTTCCCCTTTGATTTCTTCGTCCAGACGCCGATTCCGGTGGCGCTCGGGTTCAGTGTCCTGCTGGCGCTGCTTGGGGTGTTGATCAACCTTCTTGTCGGCGTCCCGATAGCCTACGCCGTCACCCGCTACGACTTCACCGGTCGCCGGCTGATGAACACGTTTGCGGTCCTGCCGATCGTTCCGGGGATCATCCTCGGGATCGCCTTTCTGAAGACCTACCCCAACCTGCCGAGTGTCATCGCGCTGGTGCTTGGCTACTCACTGTTGAAGATCCCCTACATGGTGCTCGCGGTGCAGTCCTCCTTCGAGTCGATGGACCTCAGGCAGATGGAGGAGAGCGCCCGGTCGCTCGGCGCCTCGTGGACGACCACCTTCCTGCGGGTGGTCGTCCCCAGCGCGAAACGGGGGATCATCTCGGGCTCTATCATCTGCTGGACGCTCGCGGCCGCCGAGTTCAATTTCTCGTATGTGGTCTACTCCAGTGGCCCCCGCCCGTTCTCGCTGTTTCTGTTCGAGAACATCTCGAACAACCCGTTTCTCCGGGCCGCGGCCGCAATCTCGGTCTACTTTGTCATCGTGGCTGTGGTGACGGCCCTGCTCAACCGGCTCGGCGAGAACGGCTTCTCCGTCGGAGGTGTCAGATAGATGGCTGAACGTGTCACACTCAACGATATCACAAAACGGTTCGACGAGACGCTCGCGGTCGACGACATCTCGTTGCGGGTCGAACCCGGGGAGACGGTCGGCCTGGTCGGCCCCTCCGGGTGTGGGAAGACAACGACCCTCCGGACGGTTGCGGGCTTTGAGACCCCCTCCGAGGGCGAGGTGCTGTTCGACGACGAGACGGTCACCCACGTCCCCCCCGAGCAGCGCAACGTCGGGCTGGTCTTTCAGTCCTACGCGCTGTTCAATAACATGACTGTCCGGGAGAACGTCGAGTTCGGGCTGCGGATGCGCGACGTACCGAGCGCCGAGCGGGCCGACCGGGCCACGGAGATGCTTGAGTTGCTCGACATCGGGGGGATGGGCGACCGCGACCCAACCACGCTGTCAGGGGGCCAACAGCAGCGGGTCGGCCTTGCTCGCGCGCTCGCCATCGAGCCCCGTGTCCTGTTGCTGGACGAGCCGATGACCGGGCTCGACGCCAAGCTCAAAACCCGGCTTCAGGAGGAGATCGGCTCGCTGCTGGAGGAGATCGACGTCACCTCGATGTACGTCACCCACGACCAGGCCGAGGCGATGGTGATGTGTGACCGTATCGCCGTCATGAACAACGGCCGGGTCGAGCAGGTCGGAACCCCCGCGGAGATCTACGAGCGCCCCGCCAACAGCTTTGTCGCGGACTTTGTGGGCACCTCGAACCGTCTGACCGCCACCGTCGAGAACGGGACACTCGACCTGGGCCACGCGGCCGTCGAGGCGCCCATCGGCGCGCCGGAGGGGGATGTCACGGTCGTCGCCCGGCCGGAGGCGTTCACACTCGACGGCGGGCCCGTCGAGGCGACCATCGAGGAGCGGTTCTACCTCGGCGAACACGTCCGGGCGACCGCCCGCACGCCGGACGGCCGGGAGTTGACGCTGCGGTTTGACCCCGAGCGAGCCCCCGAGAGCCGGGAGGTGACGCTGTCACTGGACACCGACCGGGTTCACCTGCTCCGGGACTCGTGAGCGCCTCCGACACGCCGGGCCCGCTGCTCGCCCGTTTCGACCGGCCGTGCGCGGCCGACCCGGTCCGGCTGGCAGTCATCGCCGACCCACACGTCGCCGTCGGGGAGCACGGAACCTGGAAGGTTGCCCACCGGAGCCGGGAACTGCTGGAGCGGGCGGTCGACCGGGCCGACACCGCCGGCGCCGACCTCGCGGTCTTCCCGGGTGACCTGACGAGTGACGGCCGCGCCGCTGCCTTCGATGCCGTCGACGCGGTGCTGGGAGGCCTGGAGACGCCGTGGGTCGCCGTCCCCGGCAACCACGACGTGCCAAAGACCTTCGACGAACACGACAGCCCATCGACGGGCGCCTTCGAGTCACAGTACACCCCCGGTCTCCCGTTCGTCCGGGAGGCCGGACCGGTGACCGTGCTGGGGGTGAACACCGCGAGCGCAGGCGACGGGAGCCTCCGGTCGACATGGGGCGGCCGTGTCGGCGAGCGCGACCGTGGCTGGCTGGCCGACACCCTCCCGACTGTGGAGACACCAGTGGTCGTCCTCCACCACAACGTCGCAACCCTTCCCGAGAACCCGGGGGGGACGTGGGCGAACTTCCCGCTCGCGGACGCCGACGCGGTCCGGGAGGTGCTTGCCGGCCACGGGGTTCCGCTGGCCCTGACGGCCCACCACCACGTCCCCGCGGTCGCCGACCACGGGCCGACCATGGAGGTGCTGGCACCCGCCGTCTGCTCGTACCCGCAGGCAATGTTGCTGGTCGATATCGGGCCTGAGGGGACTACAGTGTGGCTGGTGCCCCTGGCCGACGCCGCCGAGGTGTCCGAGGCCCGCCGGTTGGCGACAGCCGGAAAACCGCTGGCCGCCGGGGTCGCGGGGCTGGTTGACCGGCGGCTGGGGGCGCTCCCGCTCGCCGACCGCGGTCCGGAGATTTAAGCCACAAGCTGCCCCTACCTCGATGTAATGGGACCCGTACCGGCTCTCGAGGAGCGCGCGGAGGCCTGCGCCGAGCGGCTACTCGCGGCCGGGGAGGTGTTGCTCGCCTCCCACATCGACGCCGACGGACTCACGAGCGCGGCGGTCGCCGCGACCGCGCTCGACCGGGCCGGCATCGAGTTCGAGACAGTCTTCAAGAAACAGCTCGACGAGACGGCGATAGCGGGTATCGCGGCCCGGGAGTACGACACCGTGCTGTTCACCGACTTCGGTAGCGGGCAACTCGACAGCATCGCAACCCACGAACGGGCTGGTGATTTCACACCGGTCATCGCCGACCACCACCAGCCAGCCACCGCCGACACCGACTACCACCTCAACCCCCTGCTGGAGGGGGTCGACGGCGCCTCCGAACTCTCCGGCGCGGGCGCAAGTTACGCCCTCGCGCGGGCGTTCGACGAGGTGACCGACAGACGAGCGGGAGATAACACCCTCACAGACGGGGGGGTGGTCGCGGCCGACACCGACACCGCCGGCGATAACCGTGACCTCGCGGGGCTCGCTGTCGTCGGGGCAGTGGGCGACATGCAGGCCGTCGGCGGCGAGTTGGTCGGTGCCAACCGGGGGGTCGTCGAGGAGGGCGTGGCAGCCGGCGTCCTCGCAGAGGGGACCGACCTGGCGTTCTACGGAAAACAGACCCGTCCCCTTCCAAAGCTGCTTGAGTACGCCAGCGAGGTCCGGATCCCCGGTGTCTCTAACGACCAGCGCGGTGCTATCTCCTTCCTCACGGGGTTAGACTTAGACCTCAAAACCGACGGGGAGTGGCGCCGGTGGGTCGACCTCACCGACGACGAGCGCCAGCAGGTCGTCAGCGCGCTGGTCCAGCACGCCCTCTCACAGGGGGTCCCCAGCGACCGTGTCGAGGGCCTCGTCGCCACAACCTACACACTCACGGCGGAGGACCCGGGGACTGAACTCCGGGACGCGAGCGAGTTTTCGACGCTGTTGAACGCGACCGCCCGGTACGAGCGGGCCGATGTCGGCCTGGCGGTCTGTCTGGGTGACCGGGGGGGCGCCCTGAGGCGGGCCCGACAGTTGCTGCGCACTCACCGGCGCAACCTTTCGGAGGGGATCAACCTGGTCGAGGAGCGGGGTGTCGAGCGTGCCGGCCATCTCCAGTACTTCGACGCCGGCGAGGCGATCCGCGAGACGATCGTCGGTATCGTCGCAGGGATGGCGCTGGGTACAGACGGGGTAGACGGTGACCGGCCGATCCTCGCATTCGCCCGCAAAAACGAGGAGGAGACAAAGGTGTCGGGGCGTGGCACCGGCCGGCTGGTCGGGCAGGGGCTCGACCTGGCGGCGGTGATGCAGGAGGCCGCCCGGTCGGTCGGCGGGGACGGTGGCGGCCACGACATCGCCGCAGGGGCGACGATTCCCGCCGGCCGCGAGGACGAGTTCGTCGCCGCGGCCGACGAGGTTGTCGCCGAACAGACCGGATGAGTCTTTACCCGGCCCGGCGAACCAGCGGTATGACCGAACTCGACCCGACGGCCGCCGACCAGGGTCGCGTCTGGCTGGTCGAGCGGACCTACTCCGACGACGAGCAGAACCTGATCATCCTCACCTACGCCACCCTGGACGGGGAACGGTACTACCGCAAGGAGCGGGCGCTGACCTCCTTCACCGACACGCGGGACACGACCGCGGCCGTCGACGTCACCCCGGACAACCTTGGACGGACCGAGCCTGACCGGGTCGAACAGTACGCCACAGAGGCCAAACGGATGGCTGAGGCTCACGACCCCGAAGACACGGTCTGAACGCCACACGAGCGGCCAACGCGCTGTTCGCAGGCAGTGGCGCCACGAGACAGCACCACCCGGCGCGTTCGACCCCGAGACTCACCCCTAACACAGCACGCGGTCGACGTCCAGCGCAGTCGCACGCCGGACAACCGCCCGCACGGGGTCGGTCGAACCGGCCAGATTGTCCGAGTCACCGTCTATGACTGTGAGCGCCGCCCGCCGGTCGGGGGCGACCACGCCGCAGTCGAGGCCGACGGCCTCGGCACCTGCCGTCGTCGCCATCCGCAGCACCTCCCGGGCGGTCACGTCGAACTCCCTCGCCGTATACGCCATCTCCCGGAACATCGACGGTGGATTCAGCATGACGTTGTCCGTCCCCAGCGCAACAGTTGTGTGCTCGAGTAGCTCCCCGACCGGTGGTCGGCCGACGTCGAGTGTGGCGTTTGCACGCGGGCAGACCGCCACCGGGACGGACTGGTCGGCGACACGGTCGAGGTGGGGCTGTTCGGCGTGTACCATGTGGACGAGCAGGTCCGGCTCCATGTCGAGCGCGGGGCCGATGTCGGTCGCATCCGGCTCGCCAGCGTGGATCGCGAAGGGGACGTCACGCTCTCTCGCCGCGGCGCGCTGGTCGGTAAAGTCGTCGTCGCTTGCGCCGCTGGCCCCGAACCCGTCGGCGGTATCGAGGACCGAACTGTCCCCACTCCCGAAAATGAACGTGTCGATGTCCAGCGGGCGAACGGCCTCCCGGAGCGCGCGTGCCCCCTCGGCGCCCGACTCGCGAAAATCCAGCGACAGGACGGTCCCGGTCTGTCGCATAAACCAAAGCGTCCGGCGCATCGCCGTCACGAGTTCGTCCCTGCCGGCGGCGGCCAACCGGCGGTGTTTCAGACTGCCTGGCGGGGCGACCGCCTCCTCAAGCGAGAGTCCGACGGCGGCGTCCTTCGCGACGGAGTCACCGAGATGAGTGTGTGCATTGACGAACGCCGGCAGGATGATGTCTGTGGACTCCGTGTCGGTCTCCTCGACGGCCTCGATTTCCCCTCCCTCGATGACGACCCGGCCGGAAACCGGTTCGAACGCCTCGCCGACGAGGACGGTTCCCGCTATCTCGTCCATGCCCGACAACCACGCTCGATGATAAAATGATTTCGCATGCGGGGTATCCCCACCGTCCGGTCATCCCGAACCTGGTCTCGGATTTTGTATCGTCGTATACCGTTTACTAACCCAGGCAAACCGCAGTCCGAACTCGTCCGGGGGCCTGGTGTGTGGCCTGGAGCGGGTCGGAGCCGCCGGTACCGGGTTTTGCCCGCGACGGGCACAGAGAGACACTCCAACGACGGACGGTGGCGTCTGGGGCTCCGGCGAGTGAGGGGTGCGCGTGGCGCTGCCGCCGCCCCGAGCCGACAGGGCGCTGACGTGACTCATCCCTCACGGGAGGTGTGACCGACCGCGGGGGTCGTTGGTTCCGACCGTGCTGCGGACGCCTGACGGGCAGATGTGCCCGCTGATAAACCGTATCTCGCGATACAAAGCCGGCCACGCGCCGACCACGCGAAACCGGGGGGTTTAGACGGGCGGGAGTAGAAATAACGCTATGGGTTTTGGTAGCTACGACGAATCCGAACAAGAGAATCAGGAACTCTCCACAGGGGACGAGGAAGGGGTCACCGTCGAGGAGAATGCACACAGCGGGGATGTCGCCTTCGAGTCCGATGCCTCGACCGACGAACTCGTCGACCAGCTCCAGGACATGAAAGACGACGAGGACGAGGAGGAGGAGTAGACAGCGGGCAGTTGAGGGCGAACCGTCGACGCCAGTCTGCCTCTGTGCCGGGACCAAAGGGGCTTGTGCCCGGCCACGTAACGCCTGCTGATGACCGAGTTCGACCCCGAGAAGTTCGAGAACAAGTACGAACACTATTTTCCACAGCTCCAGCAGGCCTACCGGCAGGCGTTCGAGCGGATGAACGACACATACGACTCGGAACTCGTACACGCTATCGACCAGCAGCTCCTGGCCGAAAGCGAGCCGTTCTACGAGGGCGAGGGTGAGTTCCGGGTCGAACTCCCGGACCACCCAGCCGAACAGCTGACAGCCGTACTTGTCGACGAGGAGAAGCTGACGGCCGTGCTCGACCGATATGTCGACGAAATCGAGACCGAACTGCGGCGTGTGTTCGGTCTCGAGGGTGAGTAGCCGCCTTCTGGACCCCAAAACCCCGGCCGTGGGGTCAGTCGCCGCCCTCTTCGAGCATCCGGCTCAGCGCCTCCGCGACCTCCTCGTAGCTCTGCATGGAGAGCCCGTCGGTGGTGATCAACACGCCACGCCGGTCGGCCGCCACCCGCAGGAGGTAGCCGTTCTCGAAGGCGCGGACGGTGAACTGGTAGCCGTCGAGCTCGGAGTTCTGGTAGGCGTTCTGGGTCTCCCGGTAGCCCCGCCACTCGTGGCCCACGAACGTGTTGAGGTCGGCGTCGCGCTCTAGGTCATCGCGCAGATACAGTTGGTCGAAGTCCGAGCGGGTAAAGTAGGTAACCGAGCGGAGGCTGTCGCCGGTGGCCGTCCGGGCGGTCGTCACGATGTGCTCGGCCAGCTCCGCCGACAGCAGTTGCGAGCCCATATCCCTCATCTCGCCGCCCGGATACATAACTTCGGTGCTCCCCCTACCTGCCGCCCGTCCCCGGGTCTGCCACGCCCGCGTCGACCTGTTCGAGGTACCGTCCCCTGGTCCGGTAGACCTGTGCGAGCGTGTCCTCGAGTGCTTCCAGCACCGTCTCGAAGCTCCCTTCGAGGACGACCTCCACCGGTGGGTCGATCAGCAGGTTTAGCTCGGAGTCAAAGCCCGCCTCGAGGCGGTACCCCTCGCCACGGCTCCCGTGGACCTCTACCGTCCCGAGGACGAAGGGGGGGTTCGCCAGTTCGACCCGGTCGGCAACCAGGGTGACGTACTCGGGTGTTTCCTCCGGCGGCTGCTCCTCCCCGAGAGCGTACCCGCCCAGTCGTCTTGCGATGTCGGTGTCACCGTTCAGTGACATGTCTTGGACGAGTGTCTCGACGGCCAGGGCGAGAAACCGCCGGTCACGGGCCCCGTCGAACACCCGCGGTCGGTCCGGGAGCGCGTCAAGGGTACTCACACCTTCTGATAACGTGCTCCCCCATTTCAACCCTTCCGCTCCCGGCCGTGGGTAAGACCTAATCCGCCGCGCCCGCACTGTTCGGGTATGGATAACAGTTCACTCCGGGCGCCGGCGGAGACCGC
>JBLGCN010000027.1:0-12278 GCA_047617405.1 Natronomonas sp. | reverse complement strand
CCATCGAGGGGATCTACGCGCTCGCCGCCTTCTACGTCCTCGCGGTGGAGTACAGCGCCCCGCCGCTGCGGTTCAAGACCACGCCCGTCCTCGACTCGCTGTCGAACGGGCTCTACGTCCTGCCGGGTGTGGTCGCCTACATCGCAATCGCCGGGGAGTCGCCGCCGTTGCTGGCTGTGGCCGGGGGCTGGCTGTGGACGATGGGGATGCACACCTTCTCGGCGGTTCCGGACATCGAACCCGACCGTGCGGCCGGTATCGACACCACGGCGACACTGCTCGGCGAACGCTGGACCCTCGTCTACTGTGGGGTCGTCTGGCTGGCTGCCGCTATCCTGATGGAACTGCTCCACCCCCTCCTGGGTGTCGCCTTCGGCGCCTACCCCGTGTTGACGGCGCTCTTTGCCCTCTCGGAGGTCTCCGTAGACCGGGCGTACTGGTGGTTCCCGATTATCAACACGGTCGCCGGCGCGGTCCTGACGATGGGTGGGGTCTGGGTGGTCCTGTATGGGTGACCGGCCGTGACCCGGATACCACGCGCAGGTGAGCGCGGATGACCGAGGGGGTCTTTGCGTCGGCCCGGTCGGTCGACCGCCGGGACGTCGAGGCGCTGCTCGACCGACTGATCCGACAGAACCGGTTTACCATTGCTGTTGTCTTCCCGGTGACCGGTGCGGTTCTGTTGCTTGCGAGCGCCGAGGGTCTGCTCCCCGGCCCGCTCTCGTTCAACCCGTACCTGGTCCTGCTGGGGACCCTGGTGATGCGCCTGCCGCTGGTCGGCGGGCTCGCCCCGCTGGTCGACCGCCGTGCCGGACTGGCGCTTGGCGCGCTCGTGCTGTACGCCTACGGGATTGAGGCGGTCGGGCTGGCGACCGGGTGGCCCTACGGCGAGTTCTCCTACGGCGTTGCGCTCGGCCCAACCCTCGGCCGGGAGTTACCCCTGGGGTTGCCGGTCTTTTTCCTCCCGCTGGTGCTCAACAGTTACCTGCTCTGTCTCCTCCTGCTCGGCGGGCGCGCCGACAACCCCGCGGTCCGGCTGGGGACGGTCATCGCGACGGTCATCGCGGTCGACCTCGTGCTCGACCCGGGTGCGGTCGCGCTGGGGTTCTGGTCATACGTCGAGGGGGCCTACTACGGGGTCCCGCTGAGTAACTACGCCGGCTGGGTGCTGAGCGCGACAGTGTCGGTCCTGGCCGTCGACCTGGCGTTCAGCCGGACGGCCCTGCTCGCCCGCGTGCGCGACTGCCCGTACGTGCTCGATGACCTGGTGAGCTTCGTCCTGCTGTGGGGGGCGGTCAACGCCTTCTACGGGGCGTGGGTACCGGTCGGGGTTGCGGCGGTCTTCGCGGCCGGACTGGTCCAACTCGACCGCTTCGATTTCAGCGTCCGGGCGCAGGCCGACAGCCAGCAGTCGGGATAGACCGCACCCGGGCTACTCGGGATGTGGGACGTGTGGCCCCTCGTCGGCACCCGGCGTCTCACCGTCGCCGGCCGGGACGGCGCTAACCCGTCGGAACACCGAGACAGGGTCTCTGAGCCGGCGCCAGTGCCACCAGGTCTTTGCGACCGTCCACAGTTTCCGGCGTCGGGACAGCGACGGTCGCTGTGTCAGGACATCAAAGTTCTGGCCGCGAATCAGCCGGTGGTGCTCGGCGTAGAGGACGGCCGCGAGCAACACGGCGAACTGGCAGTCCGCCGGGAGATACTCGATGCCGGCCACGCCCTCGCGGTACTTGTTCTCGGTGCGCAGAAGCTCCGCCCGGACCGCGGCCCGGAACTCCGGGGTTGGGTCACAGCTCCGGACCTCCTCGACACCCGTGCCATGCGCCTCCAGGGTCTCCAGGGGGAGATACACCCGGTCGAGTTCGCGGATATCCTCGCGGACATCGCGGATAAAGTTGGTGAGCTGGAAGGCCTCGCCCAGCGTGCCGGCGTGTGGGTGGGCGGCCTCGGGGTTGTCGGGCTCCATGATCGCGGTCATCATATGCCCGACCGCGGCTGCCGAGCCGCGGGTGTAGCCGGCCAGGTCCTCGCGGGTCTCGTAGCGGTCGGTGTCGATGTCCGCCTGCATGGCGTCGATGAACTCCTCGACCTCCCGGTCGGGGATGTCGGTGCGCTCGCGGAGTTCGGCAAAGGCGTCGACGACCGGCTCAGTCGCCTCTCCCTGCCCCAGGGCCGCCTCGCGGATCTCCTCAAGCCGCCGGCGCTGTTCCTCGGGCTGTCGGCCGTTGTCACCGTCGACTACCTCGTCCGCGATCCGGAAGAAGCCGTAGAGAACGTAGGTCTGCTCCCTGACCCGCTCGGGGAGCAGACGGGTCGCGTAGTAGAAGGTCTGGCCAGTTTGCTTGTGGATGGCCTTTCCCTCGGTAAGCTGAGACTCGTCCACAGTTTCACTAATGAGGCCGAGGTACTAAGTTAGTTACCCAATCGGTTTGGGGTTCCACCCCCACCAGGGGTGTGTGACCGGCCGGTCAGGGTGTATCTTTATTTTAGCCCCTCAACTATCCCCACCCATGTCACGCCTGCTTGTCGGGACAGACGAACCGGTGACGAGCGACGCCATCCTCGACTATCTCCTGGACGCGCTCGGGTCATCCGACGAGGTCTGTCTCGTCACCTCGGCACCTGGCGGCGACGAGACGACCAGCGCCGAGATGGCCACGGGCGAGGAGGCACTCGACATCCTCGACGAGGGCCTCGGCGAGGCCGTCACCGAGCGCCACCAGTTCGTCCGCGGGAACAGTCCCGTCGAGGACCTGCTGGCCGCCGCCGAGGACTTCGACGCCGACGAGTACGTTGTCGGTATCCGCAAGCGCAGCCCCGTCGGAAAGGTGATGTTCGGCTCGACCGCACAGACCCTCCTGCTCGACGCGGACCGTCCGGTCCGGTGTGTCCCGCTGACCGAGTGACCGCGCGCGCCGGACAGCATGGCCTGGCGTAGCACAACTGTTTTCCACCCGCTCCGTGCACTGTCGGGTATGCGCGAGACCCTCGCCACCGCCAGTGACCTGCTCGCATCGGCTGCCGGCGACGCCGACGACCACGCCGACCGGCTGGGCGAACTGGCCGACCAACTCGGCGCGCTGGCCGACCAGGACCGCGATGTCGACCACGGCCGCCTGGCCCGCATCCAGTCCGGGCTCGGCGAGATCCAGCCGGACGTCGACGACGACGTTGCCGCGACAATCGACGAGGCAAACGACGAGGTCAACGCCTTCCGGGAGACCATCGAGGGCGTCTAACACCCCCGCAGGTCGCGTCACACGTCAACAGCGTGTCGCCGCGGGCCCAAACGGTCCCCGGGTCCAGGCACCGCCTCATCTTTACTCAGTGTTCGACCCGATAGTCGACCGTCCACCCGGTTTCAGTTCGCCCGGCAAGGCGCTCGAAGAAGGCACGCAGCCCCGAGGATTCGGTGGCTGGCAGGACGTGCAACCCGACACGACCGTCCCGGACCGAAGTCCGGAAGACATCGGCCGTCCCCTCGTCCCGGACGAGATACACCGGCATCGGCAGGTCGTAGTAGTCCCCGAAACGATACGGCCCCGCACAGAGGACCGTCTCCACGAGTTCGACCAGCGCGCTCTCGGAGTGGTCCTCGACCGGGGTGAGCCGGAAGACCGTCGACCCCTCGTAGGTCACCCCGTCGTCGTAGGGGTACCGTCGCTCCGGCCAGGCGGGGATCTCGAAGGCGGGGTCGTCGGCCCCTGCCTGGTCGCCGGACGCGGGGTCGGCTTCAGCCTCGTCGCTCGGCGCCGGGTCACCGGCCATCACCCGCAAATAGGGCAGCGTGCCTCTTAGTCCCGCGGGCGAAACAGGCCTCAGTCCCCCCAGCAGCCGTCGGCACCGCCCGTGGCGGCCACTCGACAGGGGCCCCGGTTCGGGTGGTCGGCCGCGATGCGGGGGCTTGTAGTGGGTCCACACCCGAGGCTCGGTCATGACCTCTGGGCTCCCGCCGTCGCTGTCAGTGCCGGCGCTCGCACTCGTCGGTGCGGCCGCCGGCCTTCTGGCAACGCTTGCGATGGACGTCCCGATGCGCGGGCTCCTCGCGGAGGGGATGACACCGCCCTCTGTCGCCGCCGGCGCCCTGACCGGTTCGGACACTGCCAATGCCCCCCGCGGGGTCGCGCTCGCGGTCCACTACGGCTCCGGGACCGGTGCCGGGCTCACCTTCACGGTGCTGGCGGTGCTTGGGGCGGCGGTTGGGCTGTCCGGGCCTGTCGTTGCCGGCCTGCCGGTCCTCGCGCTTGCGGCTGCCGCGCTCGTCCAGTTGCCGGTCATGGTTGCCTTCTTCTCGTACCTTGTTCTCCCGCGGTACGGGACCGTCGAAGACGAGCGAGTGCCGGCTATCCGCCGGGACTGGCTCCGCTCGGCGACCGTCTACGTGGTGAGCGTCACAGCCCTGCTCCCGGCGCTGGTGTGGGCTGTCGGTTGAGCCGGCCGGGCCGGGGCACACTGACCGACTAACCAGGTGACTCGTAGGGCGCAGCCGACGAGCTGTGGCTGTCCGGCTGACGCGCCTGTCGGCGGTGCCCCTGTGCACGCGCGACCCGGAGTGAACCGGTGACAGACGCCGACCCCGTTCTGTACCCGGGGCGACGCCCACAACAGCGGTGGCCCCGGGTGGGTCTCGCGCCGCAGACTGCCGGGTGCCACGGCCGCGGCCGACGGCCTCGGCGAGGTCCGTGACCGACTCGCCCTCGGCGGGTTGGCGTTCGCGGGGGCCTGGGACCCCGACCGCGACCGACTGTACGCCCCGGTACAGACGGAGGACGAGGTTGCTGTCATCGACCCCGTGGCCACCGTCTGACCTGCCAAGCGCCGGGTGTCGGAATCGGCACAGACACCCGAGCGGCTGGCGTCTCGTCACGACGACAGCGGGACGACCGACTGTCTCGGTCACTTCGCCTGTGGCCGCCGGCTCTGAGCTGTCATGGGCCTCACTGAGCCCGGCCCGTCACGGACGATTTATGACCGCGGCAGTCCAAAGTTCGATATGTGCGGGCGTTACAGTCTGTTTGCGCCGCCCGAGGCCGTCGAGGAGCGGTTCGGCGCCAGCTTCCACGAGACGTTCCAGCCCAGGTACAACGCCGCGCCGCGGCAGTCGCTCCCGGTCATCGGTGACGACCGTGACGCCGCGATCCGGACGATGGAGTGGGGACTAGTCCCGCCGTGGGCCGATAGCCGCGACGACGGCGGCTTCATCAACGCCCGCGCCGAGACCGTCGCCGACAAGCCCAGCTTCCGGGACGCCTTCCGCCGGGACGGCCCCGGGGGCCGGTGTCTCGTCCTCGCCGACGGCTTCTACGAGTGGGTCGAGCAGGACGGCGACAAACAGCCCTACCGGGTGACGCTGGCGGGGGAGCGTCCTTTCGCGATGGCGGGGCTCTGGACGCCGTTCGAGCCTGCCACCGAACAGACCGGCCTGGGTGACTTCGGCGGCGACGGGCCGGGCGGCCCCGACCCCGTCGAGACATTCAGCATCGTCACCACCGAGCCAAACGCGACCGTCGCGGACCTACACCACCGGATGGCGGTCGTCCTCCCGGAGGGTCGCGAGCGTGAGTGGCTACGCGCGCCCGCTGCGGAGGCCGCCGACCTGCTCGAACCCTACGAGGGGGAGATGCGGACCTACCCGGTCTCGACGGCCGTCAACGACCCGAGCAACGACTCGCCGTCGGTGACAGAGCCGCTCTCGGAGTAGCGCGCCCCACACGCGACGTCGCCGGCTCAGTCGATGTCGACGACCAGCACCGGCACCGAGCCGTTCTTGACGACGCGTTCGGTCGTGCTCCCCAGCGCCTCGACCCCCTGCCGCCCGGTGCGGCCGTGGGTGCCCATCACCACGATGTCGACCCCCGCCTCCCGGGCGTACTCGACGGCGACCCGGTGAGGGATCCCTTCGTCGCAACGGGCCGTGACAGCCAGGCCGGCGTCCTCGACGGTCACCGTGACGTCGTCGAGTGCGCGCTCACCGTCCTCCTGCATCGACCGGCGGACCTCCGCCTTCGAGCCCTCGTCGGCCGCCATGATGTGGCGCTTGTCGACGACGTAGAGTCCGTGGACCGTCGTCCCCTCCTCCGCGATGGCGAGGGCGTGGTCCAGTACCGCCGCGGTACCGGAACTCCCGTCCGTGGGGACCAGGATGTCGTCGCACATACCGCGACCTGACACCGGGGCCGGTAAAGAGCCTACCGGTGAGAGCGTTCAGCCACCGGTGAAGCTGGGGTGTTTCGAGACGCGCCGCGGGAGATACCGCGACCGCTGTGGGAGGTCGGCGACATCCTCCTGGACGGTCTCCTCCAGTTCCGCAAGGGTCATCTCCCGCTCCTCGTCGGCGATGCGGACGTTGACACCCATCCGGTCGCTCTCGACCTCGTCGTTCCCGACCACGATGTAGTACGGCACCCAGTCGGTCTCGGCGCCGGCGATCCGTCTGCCGACGGACTCGTCGCGGTCGTCGATGTCCGCCCGGATCTCGGCTGACTCGAGAGTGTCGACCAGGTCCTCACAGTACTCGAGGTGTTCGTCGGGGTTGACGGGAATAAACCGGACCTGGGTCGGCGAGAGCCAGGTCGGCAACTGCGGCGTGTCCATGTCCGCGGTCTTCTCGAGCAGGGCGGCCATCACGCGCTCGATACCACCGGAGGGGGAGTAGTGGAGGATCGGCGGGTTGTGGGCGCCTTCGCCGTCCATGTACTCGATGTCGAACCGCTCGGCGCTCTCGACATCGATCTGGACCGTCGGGTTCTCGATGGGACGACCGAGGCTGTCGATGGCCGCAAAGTCGATCTTCGCCGACCAGTAGTGGTGTCGCTCCGGGATGACCTCGAGGAGCGTCGGCTTGCCGAGTTCGTCGACGACCCCCTGCACCCAGGCCTCGTTGTCCTCGTAGAACTCCCGGGTCATCCGGATGGCCGGCTCGTAGTTGATATCCAGGTCCTCGGATGTCTGGAGCGCGAGCTTTGCCTGTTGCATCAGTTCCTCGCGGGCCTGGTCCATGTCCCGCGTGGCGGTGTGCATGTCGGGCATTGTAAAGGCCCGTAACCGCTTGAGCCCGGCGACCTCCCCCTGCTGTTCGCGTCGGAAGGAGTAGGTCGACATCTCGTAGACCCGGAGCGGGAGGTCGTTGACCGAGATATGCATATCTCGCATGATGGAGAACTGGCCGAAACAGGCCGCAAAGCGCAGCATCATCCGGCGGTCGCCGGACTCGAACCGGTACTGCCGTTCGCCGAATTTCCCGGCGTGTTCGTTGATCGACCGAGCCCCGAGGTCGTACATGATCGGGGTCTCGACCGGCATCCCGCCGTAGTCGACGACAAGCTCGTTGACGTAGTCCATCAGCGCGTCCCGAATGAGCTTCCCGCGCGGGTAAAACCGGAGATTACCGACATCGGAGAGTTCGTCGTAGCCGACCAGGTCCTTCTCGCGCATCAGGTCGATGTGGGGCGGCTCCTCGCCGGGGCTCGCGGTGACGTCCTCGACCTCGTCCTCGATGAACGCCTGCATATCCTCGCTGGCCTCGGCTTTCGCGTCGAGAGCGCCTGCGGTGGCGCCGTCGGGCTGCATGACCAGCCAGTCGCTGGGCGCGCGGTCGGCGTCGGACTCGCTTTCACCCTCCTCGTCGCGGTGGGCGGCGACGTGCCGGGAGAGCTCCGAGAGCGGGTGACCCTTGCAGGAGACCTCGAAGGACTTGTACCAGCCGAAGGGGGCCCGGAGGGTCTCGTACTCCTCGCTCATCGCCGCCTCCAGGTCCCCCATGACGGCCGTGGCCGTGTCGGGAGCTGCGAGGTCCTCGCTGAGGTGGGCATAGGGGTAGAGGACGACCCGGTCGGTGTTGAGCTGGCCGGTGACGTCACCGATCTCCGCCAGGGCGTTCTCGACGACCCCATCCGGATTCTCCTCGTCGTCGGACTCGACGCTGATGAAGACAGTGACACACTCCTCCATCCGCCCCTCCAGGGGAACCCCCTCCCGCTCGGCGAGGTCCTCCGAGACCTCCTCGCGGGCCTCGAACTCCAGATGGTCGGAGTGTATGAACAACAGTCGCATACCACGTCAAACCCGACGGCTGGTAAAAAGCGTGCCGGAAGCCCGGCCCCGCCGCGAGCAGGCGAGCCGACGGCGGTGCCTTCGAGGGCGGTCCGCTCAGACGCCGGTGGGTCCGCGTCGGCCTACCCTTCCTCCTCTTTCAGCTGCTCGAGTTCGGCGTCGACCTCGGTCCCGTCGACGTCCGGAACCTCGACGTCACCCTCGTCCGTGGCTGTTGCTTCCTCGACGTCGACGTCGGCCTCGACATCACCCTCCCCGTCGTCATCGGCCATCTCGGCCTTCAGCGTCTCCAACTCCCGTTCGGCGCCGCTCTGCTCGGCGAGCTCCTCGAGTTCGCGGTCGAGCTTGCTCTGGTCCGAGATGCCCTCCTCCAGTGCGCCCCGCTCGCGGAGTTCGTCGAGCGCCGCGGCGCGGGCCTCCATCTCCTCGGTACGCTCCTCGGCGCGCTCGATGGTCCGGGTGACCCCGTCCATCTCGTCGCCGGCGCCGGTGATCGCCTCCGAGACGCGGGCATTGGCCTCGGCGGCCTCGTAGCGGGCCTTCATCGTCTCCTTTCGCGTGCGAAACTCCTCGATGCGCTGCTGGAGCTGCTCTTTCTTCTCGACCAGGTCGTCCTGGTTGCGCTCGAGGTCGCCCACCTGTGCCTCCAGTTGCTCGATCTGGCTCATCTTCTGTTTTTTCTTCTCGAGGGCGCGCCGCGCCAGGTCGTCACGGTCCTGGCGGACCGCCTCGCGGGCCTGCTCGTTGTGGCGCTCGACGTTGTCCTCGAGCCGCCGTTTCTGGATCTCCAGGCGCTTTTTTTGCGTGGTCAGGTCGGCGATCCCCTGTTTGACGTCCTGGAGTTCGTCACGAAGCTGTTCGTATGAGTAGTCAAGCGTCTGTGTCGGGTCCTCCGCACTGTTTACCAGGGCGTTGAGTTTCGACTTGATGACGTAGGACGCACGCGAGAGTATTCCCATACACACGTTTGTCGGCGACGAGACTTAAAATTCCGACACGCCTACGAGGGGTATGGTCGACACCGAGCGGCTGCGGATACAGGGGCCCCGGGAGCTGAAGGCGACACTGGACACGCCGGAGGGAAGTGACATCGACGCTATCGTCGTCGCCTGCCCGCCACACCCACAGATGGGGGGTGACCGCCGGGACGCCCGTCTCCGGGCGGTCGGTGAGGGGCTCTGTGCGCGCGGGGTTGCCTGCCTGCGGGTCGACTACGGCCCCTACGACGAGGGCCGCGCCGAGCGTCGGGACGCTCGTGGGGCCCTGTCGTGGGCCCGCGAGCGGTACGACCACACAGGCGTGTTCGGCTACAGCTTCGGGGCCGGGGTCTGCCTGCTCGCGGCAGCCGAGGCGTGTGAGGCCGGGGCGACGCCGGCTGCGGTGTCGGCCCTCGCCCCGCCTGCCTCCTCCGGTGGGGCGTCGGTCGCGGAGGCCGTCGACCGGGTCACGTCGCCGCTACAGGTCGTCTACGGCGAGCGTGACGGAACCGTCGACTGGGGCCCGGTCGTCGAGCGCGCCCGCGAGTGCGACGCGAGCGTGACGGGTGTGCCCGCGGACCACTTTTTTGTGGGGCAACAGCAGACGGTGGCACAGCAGGTCACGGACGTTTTCACCGCCGCGCTCGGGACGGGGCGTTGACCGGTCCTGCCGTCTCGGGAACGCCTGGTGGTTGGTCAGAAAAGCCGGCGGGTCCGTAACGCATTAGGCGACGCCAGGCACACCGTCAGTATGCCAACGGAGCAGACGGGCTACGACCCGAGCCTGGGGCGGAAGTTCGTTTTCGTGACCGGAGGTGTGATGTCGGGGCTGGGCAAGGGCATCACAGCCGCCAGCACGGGCCGACTGCTCGCCAACGCCGGGTTCGACGTCACCGCTGTCAAGATCGACCCCTATCTCAACGTGGATGCGGGGACGATGAACCCCTTCCAGCACGGCGAGGTGTACGTCCTCAAGGACGGCGGCGAGGTCGACCTGGACCTGGGTAACTACGAGCGGTTTCTGGACACGGACATGACCTCCGACCACAACGTCACCACCGGAAAGGTCTACCGGGAGGTCATCGAGAAGGAGCGGGCCGGCGACTATCTCGGGCGCACAGTACAGATCATCCCGCATATCACCGACGATATCAAACGGCGCATCCGGGAGGCTGCCGAGGGCTCGGACGTCTGCATCGTCGAGGTCGGCGGCACCGTCGGCGACATCGAGGGGATGCCCTACCTCGAAGCGCTCCGGCAGTTCGCCCACGAACAGGCCGACGACGATATTCTCTTTACCCACGTCACACTCGTCCCCTACTCCACAAACGGCGAACAGAAGACCAAACCCACCCAACACAGTGTCAAGGAGTTGCGCTCGATCGGCCTCCAGCCTGATGTCCTCGTCGGGCGCTGTGCGGACCCCCTCGACGACCAGACCCGCGAGAAGATCGCGCTGTTCTGTGATGTCCCGACCGACGCCGTCTTCTCGAACCCGGATGTCCCGGACATCTACCGGGTCCCGCTGGTCGTCGAGGACGAAGGCCTCGACGAGTACGCGATGGCCCATCTTGACATCGACGACGAGGCACTCCCTCCGGCGGAGCGTGACACCGCCTGGCGGGAGACGGTCACCCGGGAGCCCGAGGGTTCAGTCGAGGTCGCCCTCGTCGGCAAGTACGGCCTGGAGGACGCCTACATCTCGATTCACGAGTCGCTGAAACACGCCGGCCTGGAGACGCAGGTCGAGGTTAGCCGACAGTGGGTCCACTCCGAGGACCTTGTCGACGGGCACGACGGCCAGCTAGGAGGGGTCGACGGCGTCGTCATCCCTGGCGGTTTCGGCTCCCGTGGAACCGAGGGGAAGATAGAGGCTATCCGCTACTGCCGGGAGCACGACATCCCGCTGCTGGGGCTGTGTCTCGGCTTTCAACTCGCTGTCGTCGAGTTTGCCCGCAACGTCCTCGGTCTGGAGCGGGCCCACTCCGCGGAGTTGGACGAGGACACCCCGCACCCGGTGATCGACATTCTTCCCGAGCAACAGGGGACAGAGGACATGGGCGGGACGATGCGACTCGGTGCCCACGAGACCGACCTGCGGGAGGGGACGCTGGCCCGCGAACTGTACGGCACGCACACCTGTACGGAACGACACCGGCACCGCTACGAGGTCAACCCCGACTATATCCCGACCCTCGAGGATGCGGGGATGGTCTTCTCCGGTGTCTCGGGCAACCGGATGGAGATACTCGAACTGCCCGACCACCCCTACTTCCTGGGGACGCAGTTTCACCCCGAATTCCGCTCGCGGCCGACACGGGTCAGCCCGCCCTTCGTGGGGTTTCTCGACGCTATTGCCGCTGCTGAGACACCTGCCCGTGTGGGGGGTGATGCCTAATGGTCGACGTCGAGTCGTTCGTCCCGGAGGCGAAAGCCGAGATCGCCGAGGCAATCGGCGACAGGAACGCGGTCATCGCCCTCTCGGGTGGTGTGGACTCCTCGACGGCCGCCGCGCTGGCCTACGACGCCGTCGGCGACCAGCTCACCCCGGTCTACGTCGACACCGGGCTGATGCGGAAAGGCGAGACCACACAGATCCGGGAGACGTTCGACTACATGGACTCGCTGCGGGTCATCGACGCAACCGAACGGTTCCTGGCGGCGCTGGAGGGGGTCACCGACCCCGAGGAGAAGCGCCACGCCATCGGCGAGCAGTTCATCCGCGAGTTCGAAGCGGTCGCCGAGGACGTCGACGCCGACTACCTCGTCCAGGGGACTATCTACCCCGACCGCATCGAGAGTGAGGGCACGATAAAGAGCCACCACAACGTCGGCGGGCTGCCCGAGGTCGTCGACTTCGAGGGGATCGTCGAGCCGATGCGCGACCTCTACAAGGACGAGGTCCGGGAGGTGGCACGGGCGCTCGACCTGGAGGCGGTCGTCTCCGAGCGGATGCCGTTCCCCGGGCCCGGGCTGGCGGTGCGGATCCTCGGTGAGGTGACCGAGGAGAAGCTCGCGGTGGCGCGGGAGGCCAACCACGTCGTCGAGGAGGAGCTGGCCGACCACGACCCCTGGCAGGCCCTGGCCGCGGTCATCGGGAAGGCCACCGGCGTCAAGGGTGACAACCGCGTCCACGGCTGGGTGGTCGCGGTGCGGTCGGTCGAGTCCCGTGACGGGATGACCGCCCGCGCCCAGGAGGTCGACTGGGAGACCCTCCAGCGCATCCAGTCACGGATCACCGGCGAA
>JBLGCN010000026.1:0-12341 GCA_047617405.1 Natronomonas sp. | reverse complement strand
CGGAGGCGTCACCCGGGCCATTGCTGTCCATCAGCTCCGCGCCGTAAGGGCTGATGAACCCCAGCAGGACCGTCGGCGGGCCAAAGAGAACGGTCACCGGCAGTAGCGGCGCGAACCGGTCCGGGAGCGGGAGTGTGGCGAGCCAGCCAACGACCGGCTGGGCGGCAACCATGACCAGCGCGACGTAGGCGGCGGCGACGAGCAACAGCGAGACCAGTGCCCCCCGGCTGGCCCCCTCGGCGGCCCGCCGGCCGGCCAGCCAGTAGCCGGCCGCCAGTGCCGCCAGGAAGACGCCGATCACCGACCCCCAGGTGAAGACACTGCTTCCGAAGGTTGGCGCGAGCAGACGGCCGGCGAGGATCTCTAAACCCATGCTGGAGACGCCGGAGGCAAACACCGCGGCGCCGAGTGCGGTGACCCGTACGCCGGCGGCGGAGGGGCGGACGCGCACACTAATATTCGGGCAGCGAGCGTGTTAACCCTACCGTCGGCGGCGTCCGGGGACGGCCAGCGAGCGGCCTGGTCGCTCCCACCGGGTGGCAGGCTCACCACGAACGTGGCCGGTGTTGCATCAAAGGACAGGGTGGCGGTCGGCGCCGGCACCGAGGCGAGGGGCGTCTACCAGGGGTGACGAGATGTCTAGCCCGCGGGGTACTCCCCGTCACAGTCCGTCGCGCTTTTGCCCGCGGATACCCTATTATCGGTATGGCGCGGTACCACATCGAGACCTACGGGTGCACCTCCAACAGGGGTGAGGCCCGCGAGATTGAGCGGTCACTCCGCGAGGGTGGCCACCGGCCTGCCCCCGACCCAGAGGTGGCCGACGTGGCCATCCTCAACACCTGTACGGTCCTCGAGAAAACCGAGCGCAACATGCTCGCCCGGGCTCGTGAGCTCGACGCCGAGACGCCCGCCGACCTCGTTGTCACAGGCTGTATGGCGCTGGCCCAGGGCGAGGCCTTCGAGCAGGCCAGCGTCGACGCCGAACTCCTCCACTGGGACGACGTCCCCGAGTACGTGCTCAACGGGGAGTGCCCGACAGTTACGGCCGACACCGAACCCGTGCTGGACGGTGTGGTGGGTATCCTCCCTATCGCCCGGGGCTGTATGAGCGACTGTTCGTACTGTATCACCAAGCAGGCAACGGGGCGGATCGATTCCCCATCGGTCGAGGAAAACGTCGAGAAGGCCCGGTCACTCGTGCATGCGGGCGCAAAGGAACTCCGTATTACCGGCCAGGACACCGGCGTCTACGGCTGGGACCGCAACCAGGGCGAGAGCCTTCTGCCCGAGCTGCTCGACCGGGTGTGTGACATCGACGGCGACTTTCGCGTCCGGGTCGGGATGGCAAACCCCGCCGGTGTCCACGGCGTCCGCGAGGAGCTGGCAGCGGTCTTTGCCGACAACGACGAACTCTATAATTTCCTGCACGCGCCGGTCCAGTCCGGCAGCGACGAGATGTTGCGGGAGATGCGCCGCCAGCACGCCGTCGATGAGTACGTCGAGGTGGTCGAGACCTTCGACGAGTCACTGGAGTACTGGACGCTCTCGACGGATTTCATCGTCGGCTTCCCGACCGAGACCGACCGTGACCACGAGCAGAGTCTCGCCCTGCTCCGGGAGACCCGCCCGGAGAAGATCAACGTCACCCGCTTCTCGAAGCGTCCAAACACCGACGCCGCCGAGATGAAGGGGCTGGGTGGCCAGACAAAGAAGGACCGTTCCTCGGAGATGGTCGAGGTGAAGATGGACGTCGTCGGCGCGGCCCACGAGGAGATGGTGGGCCAGGAGAGCGAGGTACTGGTCGTCGAGGACGGCACCGATGACTCGATGGTCGGCTACGACTCCGCCTACCGGCAGGTCGCCATTCCCGGAGCCGAGACCCAGGGCGTGGAACTCGGCGACTTCGTGACCGCGAGGATAACCGGCCACAACACGGTGTACGCGCTGGGCGAGCTGGTGTAGTGTGTGCTGGCGGGTCGGCGCAGCCGCTACTCAGTCACCGGTCCCCGGTCGGGTAGCCGGACGGTGACAGTCGTCCCGTCCGCCTCACACTCGAACTGCAGGTCGGCGCCGAGCAGCTCCGTCCCCCAGCGGACGACCCAGAGCCCGAGCCCGCTGCCGTGTCGGAGGTCGGTCTCCTCGTCGCCGGTGAGCGTCTCCAACTCCTGCTGTGGGATGCCGGGGCCCGAGTCGGTGACGGTGATGACCGCACCCCGGTCGGTCCCCACACTCTCGCCGCCGTCCCGGTGAAGCCGGCGCACACGCACCGTCACCGACGGCTCGGGTCCGCCGTGCTCGCAGGCGTTCTCGAGGAGTTCCTCCAGGACGGCCGCGAGCGGCGCACGGTTGGTCGTCACCGTCACCTGGGGGCCGTCGACAGCGAGTGTCGCCGCCGGGTAGTCCGCTCCGAGGGCCTCGACGGTGTCACCGGCGAGGGCATCGAGGTCGACGGGGCTTGGCTCGGCGTCTGCCTGCTTGACCGTCTGCTCGACCAGCCGGGCCTTCTCACCGGTGGCCACCAGCCCGTCAAGTGCCGCCTCCGCCTCCGCCAGCATCTCCTGTACCCGGCCGTCGTCCACCCGGTCGGCCGACACCTCGACGTACCCGAGCGCCACCGAGAGGCTGTTACGGAGGTTGTGCCGGAGGACGCGGTTGAGCACCGAGAGCCGCTGCTCGCGGCGGACAGCCTCGGTGACCTCCTGGAACACCAGCGTGTAGCCGACGTGACCACCCCCCGAGTCGTCGAGACGGGCCGGTGTGACGCGAAACTCCCGGGTCGCGGCGTTCCGGGACAGCGAGAGTCGCTGTGGGTCGCCCTCCGGGTCGACCTCGGCGTCGAGTGCGTCCGCGATGTGGCGGGTCCGGGCCGTCCCCAGCCCGCCGGGGAACAGCGTCCCCGCGGCGTCGTTGGCGTCGACCACCCGGCCGCTGTCGTCGAGGACGACCACCGGCGTCCCGAGCGCGTCGATGGCCGACCGCTCGGCGGCCCGCCGCGTCGCTGGGAGATACTCGAACATGTCGTTGCCGACAAAGGCGTACGTGTCGAGTGCGACGTGCGGGAGAAAGAGGAGTGGCGTGAGGTTGAGCGCGGGCTCGGGGCTGAGCTTGAGCAGCCAGACCACCACACCAAATCCGGGTGGGAGGGCGCTCGCCCCGACCGCGAATGCCTCCCGACGGTACAGCGGCCCGTAGCTGAGCACCGTCTCAAACAGCAGGATAGTGCCCGCCCCGACGGTGACAATGTTGAGCGTCGCGCCGACAAAGGCCCAGGGGCCAAAGTCGTAGACCGCACCGGTCGCCCCGAAGACCGTCTCGGCCGCGAACCCCGACCAGAACAGCCCGTGAGCGGGGTTTGTGACGAGCACGACCGCCGTCACCACCGCCAGGCCGGCCAGCAGCCGAAACCACCAGGAGTCGAGCCCATCGCCCCGGCCGGTGTAGGCCAGCGCGAACCCGAGGAAGGGGACACCCAGCCAGAACAGCATGCCGACGGTCAGGACCTCGAACAGCCACCGGAGCCCGCCGGCGCCGGCCGGGACCACCAGCCCGGCCGCGTAGGCCGTACACATCACAGTCTGGATGGCGATGACGAGCAGAAACCACCGTGCCCCCGGCCGGTCACGAAGCGGATACAGCTGGGCGAGTAGGTAGACGGAGCCGAGCGCGGCCGAAAGCGACCCCAGCACCGGCCACGACAGCGGGTTCACCCCCGTGACTCGCACTCGAAGTCACTTTACGATGGTGGCTCTCTCGGCCGTGAACCCGGCTGAGGGGCGGGTCGCCAGGACCGGCGGCTCAGGCATCGGTGCCGTCGTCCTCGACCAGTCGGTCGACATTGGCGTCGTCCTTCCACTCGCCTAACTCCTTCGGGTCGACGTGGACGAACACGTCGTCGACCTCCGGGAGTTCGCCGATCCGCTCGGCGATATCGGTCTCGATGTCGTGGGCCTCCCTGAGGGTGCGGTCGCCGGACACCTCGACGTGGAGGCTGACATCGATCTCCGGGCCGACGTAGTGGGCGATCACTTCGTGGGCACCCTCGACATCCTCGTGGACGAGCGCGCGCTCGACGATCTCCGTCCGCAGGTCCTCCGGCGGGGCCGCCCCGACGAGGTAGCCGACGTTGTTCCGGACCACCTCGACACCGGTGTAGAGGATGCCAACAGCAACGACACCCGCAGCCAGCGGGTCGAGCACCGGATAGCCCAGACCGGCCCCGAGGACGCCGGCGAGCGCCGCGCCCGCGGTGAGGATATCGTTACGGTTGTCAAGCGCCGTCGCCACCAGCGCCGGCGAGCGGTTCCGGGTGCCGGCCCGCAGACAGTAGCGGTAGAGTAGATACTTTGTGACGGCACCGCCGACGAGAACCGCCGCCGCTACGGGGCTCCGGCTAACCGTCGCGCGCTCCTGGAGGACAGCCGACCCCGCCTGCCAGAGCACAGCCCCGCCGGCGGCGAAGATACCGAGTGCGACGAACAGTGAGACGAAGGGTTCGATGCGCTCGTGACCGTGTGGGTGTTCGAAGTCCGGTGGGCGGGTCGTGAGATACAGCCCTGCGACGACCACCAGGCTATAGACGGTGTCGGCGAGACTGTTGACGGCCTCGGAGCCGACCGCGAGGCTCCCGGTTTCGAGGAAGACACTGCCTTTCGCGACGAACAGCAGGGCGTTGACCCCCAGGACGAGGAGCCCGACCCGCCGGAGTGCGGTCCGTCGCGACATCACCTGTTGGTTCGCCCTGGCCGGTCAAAGCCGCTTCGTTCGGTCGACTGTCGCCTGTCCCTCGCGGCTCGAGTGGACGCCCCGTGTCAGCGCTCGACCCGGAGCGCCCCCGCTCCGGGGTCGGTCACACCCGGCTGTGTGGCGAGTGCCTCCCGGAGCCGGTCGTAGGTCTCGGCGACAGCCTCGACGACCACCTTCGTGTCGCCGATGACGGGCATGAAGTTGGTGTCCCCGCCCCAGCGGGGGACGACGTGGGCGTGGAGGTGGTCGCCGATGGAACCCCCGGCGGCCGCGCCACCGAGGTTGTAGCCGACGTTGTACCCGTCGGGCGCGAGTGCGTCGTCCATCGCGTCGATGAGCCGCTGGACCAGCCGTTCCTTCGCGAGCAGTGAGGCGTCGTCCAGGTCACGGTAGTCGCCGGTATGCTGGTGTGGGATGACCATCGTGTGCCCGGGGTTGTACGGGTAGTTGTTCAGGAGCACGTAGGCGTCTTCCGCGCGCGCGAGCAGGCGATACTCCCGGTCGGCGTCCCCGTCGGGGATCGCGCAGAAGGCACACCCCTCGAACTCCGCGTTCCGGTCTGAGCGCTCGACCCAGTCGATGCGCCACGGGGCGAAGACCTGGTCCATACCCCTGCATGCGTAGCCAGGGTCTTACGCTTCACCCTCGGCGGGCGCCCGCCACCGCGGGCACGAGCGCCGCGGTGAGGACAGGGACCGCCAGCAACACCTATCTGTCCGCGCACTGGTGACTGCCACGCGTCCAATAAATATTTATCTATCTAAACCAGACTTGTATAGCGTGCAAGTAACTGTGACGTCTCGACGGGGGACAGATGACCGAGGAGCGTGAGACGACGTCGGACCCGGGGGCGGACGCGGCACAGAGACCGGAGCCACCCGGCGAGGAGCCGGTCGCACACGCTGTCGGTGTCGGGCCGGGACCGGGACAGTTGACCGGGCGTGCCCGGTCACTGCTGTCAGGCGCCGACGTCGTCGTCGGGTTCGAGAGTGTCGTCGACCTGGTCCGGGAGGCCACCGACGCAACGACACTCACCTGCGGGTACAAGGACGAGGCGGCGGCGCTCGAGGGGTTCGCCGACCGCGTGGCGTCGGGGGCGGACGGGGTTGCGGTGCTGATGGGCGACCCCAACGTCTCGGGCTACCAGTTTCTCGGGAAGGTTGAGCGGGCGGTTGAGGGGGCTGTCGGGGTCGTGCCGGGCGTGTCGTCGGTCCAGGTCGCAGCCAGTCGGGCACGGACGCCACTCGAGCGGTCGACAGTCCTCTCCTTTCACCGTCGAGGGTCGGTCAAGGGCGTCCTCGACCGGTTCGCGCGGGCGGCCGGCCGGCAACACCTGCTCGTCATCCCCCGGCCATACGACTGGATGCCGGAGGACCTGGCGAGACACGCCGTCGACCGTGGCGCCGACCCAGGGCTGGACGCACTGGTGTTCGAGCGACTGACACAGGCCGGGGAGAAAACGACACGCTCGACACTGGGGACGCTCGCGGGCGACACCGGCGACGGCTCCGAGGGGACGGCGTTCTCGGACCTGTCAGTGCTGGCCGTCCGGGCGCCACAGAGCCAGGCGGACCCGGCCACCGCTACGGGGGGCGACGAGTGACCGGACGAGTGTTCAGCCGCCGGGTAGGTCCCGTCAACAGATGAAAGGGTTTGTCATCGGCGGCACACGCTCGGGCGTCGGCAAAACCGTGGCCGCCCTCGCGGTCACCCGTGCGCTCGAGGCGCAGGGGCACGCGGTCCAGCCGGCAAAGGCCGGCCCGGACTTTATCGACCCCAGTCACCACGAGGCCGTGACCGGCCGGCCTTCCCGGACGCTCGACCCCTGGCTCCAGGGCGAGGACGGGCTGGTCCGCAACTACCACCGCGGGGAGGGTGACGTCTGCGTCGTCGAGGGGATGATGGGGCTGTACGACGGCAGCGCCGCGAGCACCGCGATGGTCGCGGAGGCGCTCGGAGTACCCGTGGTCCTGGTCGTCGACGCAGGGGCGGGGATGGAGAGTGTCGGCGCGACTGCGCTTGGGTTTCGCGAGTACGCCGCCCAGGCCGGCCGGGATATCGACGTTGTCGGCGTCGTCGCCCAGCAGGCCGGCGGTGGCCGCCACGAGGCGGGGGTCCGCGAGGCACTCCCCGACGGGATGACCTACCTCGGCCGCGTCCCACCTCGTGATGACCTGGAGATCCCCGACCGTCACCTCGGGCTGGAGATGGGCGGGGACGCCGCCCCCGGCACCGAGGCACTCGACGCCGCCGCCGCCCACATCCGGACCGACCGGCTGCTCGAGCTGGCTAGCCACCCACCGGACCCCCAGGTCCCCGGCACCGACACTGACCGCTCGCCGTCGACCGGGAACCGGGTCGCCGTCGCCCGGGACAGCGCCTTCTGTTTCTACTACCCGGCGACCGTCGAGCGTCTGCGGGACCGCGCCGAGGTGGTGACGTTCGCGCCCGCGGCCGGTGACCCGCTGCCCGACTGTGACGGGGTCTACCTCCCCGGAGGTTACCCCGAACTGCACGCCGACGCGCTCGCGGGGAGTGCGGCCCTGGACCGGCTGGCGGACCGGGCCGCCGATGGGCTGCCGGTGGTCGGGGAGTGTGGCGGCCTCATGAGCATGGCCGAGACGCTGACGACGGCCGACGGCGAGACACACCGGATGGCGGGTCTCCTCCCGGCGGAGGTTCGGATGCACGACCGGTACCAGGCGCTTGACCACGTCGAACTGCGGGCGGACGCCGACACGCTCACCGCGACGGCCGGCGCGACGCTCCGGGGCCACGAGTTCCACTACTCCAGTGCGACCGTCGGCTCCGACGCCCGGTTTGCCTTCGATGTCGCTCGCGGCGACGGTATCACCGACAGCAAAGACGGCCTGGTCGAGCATCAGGCGCTGGGGACGTACTGTCACGTCCACCCCGAGAGCGGCGCCTTCGACGCGTTCGTCGGGCGCCTGTGACCGCCCGCTCCCGTCTCCGGAGACACACCTCGCCGGAGAGAGGCGATATATATAACCTTCGGCCGTCCGCCGGGCCGTCGGCGAAATATTCTCATAGAGCGTTCGATAAACTGTCTTCACTGTTCTGAGGGCGTGACAGCCGGGTCCGTCTCCCGTCGACGGTAAACGGTACGAACGGACTCAACGGTTGACCCTTTTTATGTACCGCTCGGGAGATGGTGAGAATAGCATGGCAGCGACCAATCACCCGGTGTCGGCGACGACCGGAGCGTGTTCTGACTGTGACCGAGTACCCACCGGCGAGGCGGGTGTCCGGATATCGAGGTTCGAGTCGGCTGCCGAAACTGCCGACCCTGTTAATAGCTCTGCCGGCGTGAGGTTGTATTAGGATGGCGACGACGAACGACGCGGCGTCTACGATGGCCGAACCGTGTCCCGACTGCGGTCGGGAGACGCCCCACGAGGTGAGCGTACAGATCCTGACCGAGAGCACGAAGCCGGACAACGCCGAGTTCTCCCGCGAGCCGTACCGCGTCAGCAAGTGTCGGGTCTGCGGGACCACCACGACGACCCGGATGAACAACGCGTAGCCGCCATCCTTCCTGCCCCACCCCATACCCCTTTCCGTTCGTCTTCCGCCCGGTTGACCGCTCAGCGTGTCGTCACCTCACAGCCGTCCTCGGTGACCATGACAGTGTGTTCTTTCTGGCTAACCAGCCGTCCGTCCGCCTCCTTGAGTACGGGGTAGCCGTGGATGATATCCTGGCGCTTGAGTCGGCGTAGCGCCATCTCCGCCCGGGAGGAGTCGAGCCACCGCGTGGCGAAGGGGAGCGTCCGGAACTGGTCGGTGACCTGCTCGAGGACCTCCCGTGCCTGGCGGTTCCGGACCGACCGCTCCTGTTCGAGCGCGAAGATGGCCTCGTCACTGCCCTCGCCGACCTTGCCGGCGCCGTCGGTGGCGAAGGGCTCGATGGCGACAACGTCACCCACAGTGAGTTCGACACCCTGCGAGACCGCACGGTTGGGGATGTTCGGCTCGGTGTGTTGCTCCCAGTGACCCAGCCCGTGCCCGGTGAGGTTGACGACCGGGTTGTAGCCGTAGCCGTCGATCGTCTCCTCGATAGCCGCGCCGATCTCGCCGGTCTGGACACCGGGCTCGACGAGGTCGATGGCCGCCTCCAGGGCCTCTGCGGAGGCCTCGACCAACTCGGAGTGTCCCGAGAGGTCGACGGTGACCGCGGAGTCGGCCAGCCAGCCGTCGACAGCCACGCCGATGTCGAGGTTGACCATCTCCTCGCCGAAGGTGGCGTCGTCGTCGGCGGTGGGCGTCGCGTGAGCGGCCTCCTCGTCGATGCTGACGTTGACGGGGAAGGCGGGCTGGCCGCCGAGTTCGCGGATACGCTCCTCGACGTGTTCGGCAACCTCGAGGTGGCTGGCGCCGACCTCGACACGCTCGACGGCCTCCGCGCGGACGGTGGCGAGTATCTCGCCGGCCTCCCGGTGGTTCTCGTACTGCTCGGCCTCCAGGTCTACCTCGCTCATATGCCACCTTTAGCGGTGGCAAGCAAAGCCTTTGTCCACGCCGGTGGCGCCGGGGGCGCCGGCCCGGGACAGCTACGCCCCGCCGCGGACAGCCATCACGGGGACGGGCGCGTGCCGGATCGTTCGCTCGGTGACGCTGCCCAGGAGCACACGGTCCAGCCCGCTTCGCCCCCGGGTCCCCATGACGACCAGGTCGGCGTCGTGCTCGGCGGCGTCCGCACAGATGGCCTGAGAGGGTGGGCCGCGGGCGGTGGCGGTCTCGGCGGACAGTCCCGCCTCCACACAGCGTTCGGCCGCCTCGCTGACGGCGCGTTCGCTCCGTTCTTCGAGGCTCTCGACCACCGCATTCGAGGGTGCGAGGTCGGGTTGGGCGGCGAGCGTGCGGGTGTCGACGACACTGAGCACACGGAGAGCGGCCCCGCAAGCGCCGGCGACGGCGACCGCGTGGTCGACGGCGGCGTCGGCCACCTCACTACCGTCGGTCGGGACCAGGACCCGGCTGATGTCGCTGTCGTCTGCCGGCTCGTCGGCCCGGGCGGTCAGCACGGGCGCCGCCGCCCGCCGGAGAACGTGTTCGGTGACGCTCCCGATGGCGTACCGGCGGACCCCCGTCCGGCCGTGGGTTCCCATCGCCAGGAGGTCGACGTCGTGGTCGGCTGCGTAGCCGAGGACCGCCTCGCGGGGCGTGCCGGTGTGGACCGCCGTCTCCGTGGCGTCGACGAACTCGCCCGTCGTCGCGGCCCACTCCTCACACTGGCGGTCGAGGCGCTCGATAATCTCCTGTTCGACGCCGCCGGTGTCGAAGGCAACGGAGACGCTGTCGACATCGGCCACCGCAAGGACGTGGACCTCGGCGTCGAACCGGTCGGCGAGTGTCCGCACGTACGCCGCCGCCCGTCTGGTGTGGTCGCTGCCGTCGGTCGCGAGCAGTATCCGGTCGTACATGCACGGGGGTAGACCGACCACCGGATTAATTTTTCCCGGGGCTCCCGGGTCCTAAGGGTCAGTCGGTGTCGCCCGCGTCCCCCGACGGTGTGGGGCCGGGGGCCCCGTCGCCGGCGTCACCGCTTCCACCGGTGACCTCCGGCGTCGTCGTCTCGCCGACCTCCTCGTCGGCGGTATCGACGCTGTCGTCAGTGCCCGTGTCGGCACCGCCGTCGGCAGGTCCGGCGCCGATACCCAACACGATGTCGTAGAAGTGGACGACGAGGACGAGGACGAGCGGGCCGAGAAAGAGCCCGTACCAGCCAAACACCAGCGGGCCGAAGATGTAGGCGAACATGACAGTGCCGAGGTGGAGGTCACCGCCCGAGACCCAGGGGCGCAGTGCGAGGTCCGGGACCGTGTCAACCACGACGACCGAGACGACGGCAAAGGCGGCAACGAAGTCCCATCCGACCCCACTCACCGCTGCCAACCCGCCCAGATACGCGATAACGGGGACGTAGACGATCTTCATCCCGACCACGGGGACGAGACTGCCGGCGCCGGCGAGGATCCCCACCAGCACCGGGTAGGGGATGGTGAGGGTGGCGGGTGCAAAGAGGTTGAGGGCGCTGTAGGAGACAGCACCGATGACCGCGATCAACAGGGCGTTCAGGATGTTGCCAAAGAAGACGGTCTCCAGGTCGGCGTCGATGGCGTCGAAGTAGCTGTCGAGTCGGCCGCCGCCGAGGGCGGCGCTGTGCCGGTCGAGATAGGTCTCCAGGAGCGAGCGGAGCCGGCCGCCGTCTCGCAGGAGATAGAAGGCAATCGTGAAGGCAACGACGACATCGAACACCGACGAGAACACGAGCCCGAAGTAGCCAAGCGCAGCCCGAGCGACATCGGCGAGTTGGCCGGGGTTCTGCCCGGCCAGCAGTGACCCGGGGTCCTGCACCGCGGCGGTCACGTCGGCGGTCGGGAGGAGGCCGTCCAGTGCGTCGATACCGGTGGTCTCGACCAGCGCCACGAGTTCGCTGTAGCCGACAGTGGCGGTGTAGGCGACGAGCACGACAACCGGCACCGACAGGACGAGCAACGAGAGCGCTGCGGCAACCGACCCCGGCAAGTAGGCGCTGAACCGGCGGTGGAACGGGCGGGTCGCGTAGTAGAGAAACACCCCGAGTACGAACACCCCGAGAAACGAGTAGACGACAAAGGCAACCACCAGCGCGAGCAGGAGCCCAAAGCCCGCCAGCCCGACCCGACCGGGGTCGATGTCGTCCAGTGCCAGCATGGCATAACTATCCTATGCGCCGAAAAAAAGCCCGTGGTGGCGGATGTGACGGCGCCACGCTCGCTTTTGCCCCGGTCAGTCGGTTTCGGACGCCGCCGTCCCCATCGCCTCTGTGTTGAACGCCGACCCCGTCCGGCCCCCGAGGTCGGTCACGATGACCCCCGCACGGCCGCCGGTTTCGGCCTCGAACCCCCGGATGACACGGTCGGCTGCGGTACCGGGGTCGTCGCCGTCGGCAACCGCCGTCACGGCCCGTCGTGCCAGGCCGAACCTGGCAATCGCCTCGCCCTCGCCGGTGGCACTCGCGGCCGCCTCCCCTGTCGCGTAGAAGCCGGCGCCGACCTGTGGGACATCGCCGACCCGGCCGGCGAGCGCGAACCACCGTCCGCCGGTCGAGGTAGCCGCAGCCAGCCGGTCACCGTCGGTCGCGACCGCCCCCACGGTGTCGGTCCCACCGAACTGCTCACGGACAGCCGCCAGCTGGTCACGGACCGGCTCGCCGGCGGGCAGCCCGGCCTCCCGCCACCGCTCGCGGGTACGCTCGGTCCACAGGTCCCGGTCGGTCCCGACGCCGTGGGCCGCTGCGAGGTCAACCGCCCGCTTGCCGGCGACGCAGACGTGGGGGGTCTCCGTGGCGACAACACGGGCAACCTCGACAGCGTGCTCGACACCCGGCATCGCACAGGCCGCGCCACAGACCCCGTTGCTGCCCATGACCCCCGCGTCCGTCCGGACGGTGCCGTCGCTCTGTACTACGCCCCCGACACCGGCGTTGAACCGCGGCGCGGATTCGAGGTGTCTGACAGCGGCCCCGACCGCCGCCAGCGGGGTGTCACACCCCTTGCCCTGCCGGACGGCCCGGTGCAGGCCCCGCCGGCGTC
>JBLGCN010000025.1:0-12449 GCA_047617405.1 Natronomonas sp. | reverse complement strand
GGCGGAGTAGGGGATGGTAGACCCTCCATCGGTTACGGAGAGTTGCGTCCCGTCGATCTCGTCACCGCCGTCGTGCGTGATCGTCAGGGCGTTGTCGCTGCCGGAGTCCTGAAGGGCCGAGCTGGAGGTGGCATCCTCCGTGCTGGAGGAGGTGTCCAGGTCGAAGCTGAAGCTCGCCTGCGGGTTTGAGCTCGACACCTGATCGCCCAGTCCGAGGACGAACGTGCCGATGACTGCGGCAAGAATAACCGTTATTGCGACCATCAGGATAACCCCAATGACCGGCGATACTGCTGAGTCGTCTCCGAGTAGGTCGCGCAGTTGCATCGTTGGGTCTGTTGATGCGTGGAACCCTGGCCAGCCGAGCCTGCGCGGGACTACGCTCCGCTCGTGGGACAGCCGTATCTTCGTGAGACGCGATGTGGGCGCATCACGTCGGGGCAAGCGGCGTCCGCGTCAGCGGTGTCCGGTAGGGTCGCGGTCGTGGGTCGGGTCCACGTATCCGGGTTCTGTGGTGCCCGGTATATGGGTCTGTTGCCTTTTCACCGCAAATCGAGGTAGTAAATGGTGGGTTAACACCGCTTAACCAGTCGAAACCACACCTCCTGGTGACAGTATCAGGGCTCCCACCCGCACTCGGGGCACCGGGTCGGCGTCTCTCCGAGCTCGGTCTCGCACTCGGGGCAGCTGCGGTCGACCTCGACGCTCGCGGTGTTTGTGTCCAGGGTCGCCGTCGCGGGGTCAACTCTCGCGACCAACTCCTCGACTTCGGTCAGCAGGACGTTCATCCGCACTTTCTTGCCAGAGACGTAGCCGGCGAGGACGATGACGCGGGCAATCTCCTGCTCGGGCACGTCCAGGCCGTGAAAGTCCAGGTCGGTCCCGGCGATGGCTTCCTCGATGAGCGTGTCCACGTAGTCCGGCGCACCCGTCTGGGCCAGCCGCTTCAGCATCTCGAACGTCGGCATATCCGCTCCGTACATCCGCTCGATGTTCCCATCAGAGATCGCCTGCCGGATGATCGCCAGCCGTCTCCGGGACGGGTTGTCCATAGGAGAGCCACCAGTCCGTCGGGCAAAACAGCCTCGGCCACTCGGCTCGCGCGTCGGGGTGGCCGCACCGCACGGTACGCCTCGCACCGCGGCAGCCGCCTGGAGGCCCGCTTACGCGAGGCGGGCGCTCCAGTCGCAGTCCTCGCAGGACTGCTCGGAGACGACGATGGAGTCCGTGATGTACGGCTCCTCCGGGGCCCACCACTCGGGCCACTCGTCGCGGGGGATGTCCGTCGCCTTCCATCCCTCGACCTCCTCCTCGGGAGGGGTCTCGTCGTAGTCGATGCTCTCGCGGGCCTCCTCGAAGTTGTCGATGGAGACCGCTGAACCCCGGAATACGTCCGACACGCACCGGATTTCGCCCCCACAGTCGGGGCAGGTCTTTTGGGTACTGTCCATCGTGACTGACATCGTGTACCCTAACGTAGTGGCGGGATTGTAATAAGTGTTACGCCCCTGTGGTTGTAGGCTGGTGTGGTCACGCGGCTGGGTATAGGTCTTCGACGGCGACGGCCTCAGCGACCCCACGCTCGTCATAGACGGCGAGGTGGTTCTCGGTGTAGAAGCGGGTGGGCTTGCCGTCCTCGCCCCAGGCAACCAGCCCGACGCGCCGCGTCTCGCCGGGCTCGGGGCGCTCGACCGCACTCCACGCCCCGTCGGAGGCTGCTTCGATGCGGTCGGCCACGAGATCGCCGACTTCGCTCCACTCGGCGTCGGGGAACACGGCTATCGGAATCGGGTCCTCGTGCTCGCCTTCGCCGGCGTCGACGTGGATGCCGACGACGGCCCAGCCGACCTCATCGCGGCCCGCCTCACTTGGGGCTGTCCCCGCGACACTCGCCTCGGAGCTCTCGTCCGTCAGGTCCTCGGCCATCGCGACGGCCACGTCGACGGCATCTTGCAGCGTCTCGGCCTCGTCGTGCTCGGCGAGGTCGTGCATCCCCCGCCGCTCGCTCCATACCGACGATGAGACGCTGTACGGCGCGTCGTAGTCGGTGCGAATCTGCACGGCGACGACATCCTTCGGGTCGGTGTTGCGGGGATCGCCGTGGTAGGCCCGCCCCACGGCGTCAGCCTCGGACTCCACCCACCACTCGCTGGTGAGTGCGTCAGCGAGGGCGTCAGCGATGAGGTTGTATCCCGGGCTCGTAGCGACTTCCTCGCGGTCGTTGGTTGGGTCAGTCATTTGAGGCCCCGGTGCCGGAGTCGAACCGGCGACGGCCACTCCGGGGCGTGTCGCGTGGGGCTCCTGCTCCGTCAGCCCCTACCGGTGGCTCTGGCGGAGGTGCCGGGCGCACCGGGGGCACAGCCCCGTGCGGTTGCCGTTCCGGTGATTGAACGTCTCTCCACACCCGTTGCCCGCGCCGTCATCGCACACCGCGCGGTCCTGGGCGTAGGCGATTCCATCCGCACTCTGCTTCGACAGTTCCCAGCGGCGTCGTGATACCATAGTTGACCTGACCTCCTACGCATCCTAATGTAGTGTCGCGAATGGTATAAAGATTACGCCCGTGTAGTTGTAGGTAATATCTCAAACGGCGCTGGCGGCGCCGGCGTGTTGCGGGCTCGGGAAAACGGGCGCTGGTGGCGAGTGGTGGTCAGCGGGCTACGCTTCGGGCTCGGCTTCGTCGGCGAGGCGCTGCTCGCGCTCGATGAGCGCCTGCTGGTAGTCCCCGTCGGGGCGCGTGACTGTCTGGAAGTCCACGTCGGCGTTGGGGCCGCCGTGGGGCTGTCGTTCGGCGTCGGCGGAGTTCAGCCGACGGGGACGGATGTAGACGGCCTCCCGGATCGCGTCTGGGCCCACCTCACCGCCCAGTAGGTCGGCGTCGCTCTCGTCCTGGTAGACGACGAGGATGCCGTCGAACCCGCACTCGTAGCACCGGATGTGGTCGGGATCGTACTCCTCGCCGGTGAGCGCAAGGAGCGTGCGAACGGCGGCCTCGACCCGCTCCCACGGGAGGACAGCGACGGGCTCGGGTTGGCCGGGGTAGACGCTTGCGGCGCCGAGGCGAACGTCTCCCAGCGCCTCACGGACCTCGGCGCGATCAATCGTCACGAGCGGCGTCTGCACCGCCTGATGGCGTGGCGTCGGTGGCGCGAAGTCTGGGCGGTCCAACTCTCCGTTGACCCACGACGCCAGCGTCTCCAGGTCCTCGGGCATCTCGATCTCTGCCCGACCGCGGTCGGCGATGAAGGCCGTGACGGTCTCCATCTCCGAGGCTACGTAACCCATCTCCTGCTCTCGGACCTCTGCCGAGCGGATGCGGGTTGCCTCGTTGGGCTTGATGATGAGTGGGCCAGCGGCCACCACGTCGTCGCTGAACGGCGGCGGGCTTGCCGCCGGAATGGGTGGGTCCGGGTCGTCCAGTTGATCGGCGTCCTCGGCTGGGATGTCCGTCATGGTTGGGGCACCGGCGCCTGTCGTCGGGTCTGTGGCGCCGTCTCTACCCACCGTTGGGCGTCCCCGTGTAAAAACCCGCAAGGCCGTGAGGTCCGAGCCGACGGGTGTGGGGCCGGTGCCGCTCGCCTATACCTCGTCGGGCGCGTCGGCTATCTCGGTGATGTGTCCGGGGAGGTTGTCGTGAACCTTCTCCGGCATATACTCGTAGAGCGCCGCGACCAGCACGTCGTGGTCGTAGTCCTGGGCGGGCGTCTCCTCCTCCCGGTACAGGAGGTGGTCCTCGACGGTGTGGACTGCGTAGCCGTGCCACTCGTCGGCGAGGTGCTGCTCGGGGTTGGTCCCGAGCATATCGCTCCCGTTGTCCAGGGCCATCCCGATAGCCTGCTCTGCGAGTTCGTCCAGTACCTCCTCCGGAACGCCGTCTGAGTCTGAGTTCGTGTCTGTCATGTCTGCCCTGCCTCCTCCGCATAATTGGATAGTGGCGCGACTGTCAAAAAGGTTACGCCCGTATGATGTTAGGCAGTTTCACCGGAAGGGGGACGGCGTACCGGTGGCGTCGGCGCCTTGGGGAGATAGCATCGGCGCTCCCCGCTGGGCGGTGATCGGGTGCGGGTTGTCCTGGCTGTGGCGCAAGCTCGCGCTGCTGACGATCTGCTGCCGGGAGAAGGAGTAGCGGGGGCGTGAGCCGCGCTCGACGGCTACCGGACGTTGCGGGGGTCGGCCACGGACACGCCATCGGGGACCTGCGCGGCCACCTCGCTGGGGAGTCGCTGGTAGAGGAGGTCACGGAGCGTACCGATGCCGTACTCCTCCACGACGGGGTGGTCCTCGCCGTGTGTCAGGTCCTCCAGTTCCTCCAGGGCCACCTCGACGTAGCCCGGCCAGTCGTTCGCGAGGTGGGCCTCCGGGTCGGTGTCGGCCATATCGTGCCCGTTGTCCAGGCCGTAGCCGATGGTCTTCTCGACCAGCGCGTCGACCAGCGCGCCGAGGTCAGTCGGGACTTGCTCGGGAGTCTGGTAGTTGCTCGTGGTCTCGCCGTCGCTCGTGAACCGGAGCGTGTCGCCGTCCTGGTCTGTGACCGACAGGGGCGTGACGGTGTGCGAGTCGAACGCGCCCGCGCCGAGGAGCGCCCTGGCGAGGTCGTAGGCACGCCGCACGGCATCGTAACGGCCGTATCCAGCGACGTTGTGGGTGGTCTCGAAGCCGTCCGCCGTCGGGTCCTCCGCCGACATCGCCGCGACGGAAGCGAACTCGTGGACGGCCTCCTCCGCCTGCCCGGGGACCTCGATACCGAGTTCGACGGTGTAGACGCGCGCTTCACTCCGCGGTGTGGGGCCTGTCGCTGACTCGCTGTGGTTCGTCGTCGGGTTCGGGTCGTTGTGCATCGTTCTGACCTCCTCGTATTACTCTGTAGTGGCGCGACTGGGAAAAGAGTTACGCCCTTGGGGCTGTAGGTATATCTCGGCGGCGCCGTTACAGGTCTGCCAGCGACATCTGCTCGGCGTCTACATCCGCGGGTTGGTCGGCGCTGTCCCGGCGGCCTTCGTCGTGGTAGGCCAGCGCCGTGGGGTCGCCGTCACGGAGGTAGGTGGCCAGGGCCTCGACCGCGCGGTGGCCGTCGCTGATCTCTGCCCGGCGCCGACCGTTCATCGAGCAGGCCCACGCGAACGGGCCGTCGCGAGGCTCGAAGGGGACCACGCGGATGGTCCACCCCGGGCCGTCGTGCCGTCGCTTCAGTTCGACCTGCTCGTCGGCAGCGACGTAGACGACGCCCGTCACGCCGGGGTACTGCTCGGGGTCGCTAGGCAGGCCGGCGGCCGTGTAGCGGCCGATCTGCGCCGGGAGCCGTCCCTCGACCACGACCGGCGCACGGGGCGGATGCACGACCACGCCATCAGCATCGGTGTACCGCGTCCGCAGGAGGCCGTCCTCCCGGCCGACCGTGTGGGCCTGGGCCGCGGCGTCGGCTACCCGGCGGGCGGCGGCGACGCCGGTGGCGAGCTCGTGTTCGATGCCGGTCATCGTCACGAGGCGTCGGCCAAGGGCGGGTCGTCCTGCTCGTCGCGACTGATGGGCGTCCCGCGGAGTCCGTAGACGGTGAGGGCGGGGTTGTCGTACTCAGCGGCCCACTTGTCGCGCATCGCGATGGCTTCCTCGCGGTCGTCGTAGATGGCCGGGCCGGTGTTCTCGTTCAGGACGATGGTCAGCGGGCAGGCTTGCTCGTCCGGGTGCGGGTTCTCGTTGACTACGGCGAAGGCGTGTTCCTCGACCCGGGAGCCGCCCAGCCCGAGGGCATCGGCGGCGGCCTCGGGGTCGGTCTCGACGGCCAGGACCTCGCCGCCGGCCTCCTCGATGGCCTCGCAGAAGACCGTCACCGCACGGGACCCCTCGAAGGCGGCTGTCTCCTCGGCCCCGAGGCCGTTCTCGTACTCGACGTGGAACGGGGCGTCGCCGGTGGGGTTGGTGTCGGGCTGGTCGGCATCGGTGCTGTCGGTTGATCTTTCGCCGGGCATAACGACCCGATGGGGGCTCGAACCCCACAGGGCCCAGGTAGGGCCCTGCCACCGTGGTCGGGGCGGCGGGGAGTAGGCAAGTTGCGTAGGCCAGTCCCCGCGTGTGGAGGTCAGGGGGTAGGTCGCGGGCCGGCGGGCTCGCCCCGGGCGGGTCTCACGCTGGGGCGACCACGCTCGACCGGGCACCGTTACCCGGGCGGCGGGCGGTCTCTTGCAGGACGCTCGGTGGGGCGCTCTGCGGTCGGGGAGGGGGGCATCGGTCTCTGGCTACACCTCCTCCTCGCCGCTGTCGTCCACAGCCCAGGACCCGGAGCCGTCGGGGATGTCGGGGCCGGCGTACCACCCGGCGAGTTCCAGCCAGAAGGGGCGCACCTGCTCGCGGACCCACTGGGGTAGGTTCTCCTCCGTGCCGAGGTCGGTCACGCGGTAGCCCGGCACGTTCTCCAGCGGTTCGAGCCCGGCGTACTCGCCGGCGTCGGCGTCGTAGAGGTCCGCCAGCGGAACGCGGAAGGTCTCGATGGTGTCTTCGCGGATGGTGGCCTCGGTACGGGAGACGCGCTCGATGCCGACGAAGCGGAGGATGGCCTCCGCGCGGCCGATCCGCTCCTCGTCAGTCGGAAGGCCCGCCTGCTCGGGCACCGTCGGGCTGTCCGGTTGGTTCTCGCTCGCTTCGGTCGTGGGGTCGGCGCTGGTTCCTGGCATCTTTCTCTGGCCTCTGTTGTGATTGAATGTAGTGGCGCAAGTGGGATAAGTGTTACGCCCCCGTAGTGTTAGACAATTCTATGTCGGCCGGGCTCGCAGTTTCCTTCAGTCCCACCACACCCGGACGTGGTTCCGGCGCGGGTCCGGCGGTGCCATCTCCTCGACCTCGACGATGGTCGCCTCCGAGGAGTGGGGACAGAGGTCGTGCGGGTCCAGCGGCCAGTCTGGGAGCGACCGCTTCCGGGCGGCACCGAGCGAGTCTGGGCCGACCTCGAACGTCTCGTCCGGCGTGAGTGTGTGCGGCCCGGTTCTCTCGACGTGCTCGGGGTCGGCGTGGTCGGCACAGTTCTCGAACGCCTCGATGGCGGCCTCGGGTGCGTCGGTCTGGAGGTAGAGGCACGGGGTCCCCTCACGCCCGATGGCGATGCCGGGATTGGCGTCGGTCTCGGCCACCCGCGCAACCGTCCGTTGGGCGACTGCCGGGACGAAGCCGTTGATCGGGACCATCGCCCCCAGGACCTCAACAGCGGCCTCGGGCGTGAGCCAGCGGCCGATGAGGAAGTCCTGGCACGGGCCGTGGAGCGGGAAGTCGTCGGGCGTCTCGACCGCTTCCCAGTCTCGGAACGCGACGCCGATTTCGCGCTTGCTGGCGGCGATGGCCTCGTCGTCGCCGCGGGGCGCCGTCGGGCTCGTATCGCTGGCTGGCTCTGAACCGTCTGGGTGGTCTGTGATGTTGGACATCGTTGAGCGCCCGCCGGGGAATCGAACCCCGCCCGGCGTCGTGCCGGGGGACCGCCACGGGCAGGGACAGCGACCGCGCCGCTGGTCAGCTACCGGAACCGGCCCAGGTCGTCGCCGCGAGCGACGCGCTTGGCCTCTATCGCGTCGTCCACGACCCCCGGCTCGTCGCGCTCGTCGCCGTCACTCGGGAGCGGGTGTTTGGGGGCGACCGTCTCCTCCTCGAAGCGGGGGGCTGTCTCCAGGGCGTTCTTGGCCGCCCGATAGAGGGCGGCCACCTCACGGACTCGCTCCGGCAGGTCGCCGTCAGCCCGCTCGACCCGCTCCTCGTGCTCGTGTCGGAGCGCCCGGACACGCTTGGGCAGGACGTGTCGGAAGTAGGGGGCCGCCGGGCGGTTGGCGGCGGGGAGCGGCGTCTCGTTGATGGCGATGGCGACCCGGCGGATGTGCTCGCACCGGATGCCCTCGTGCCGGTGGCGTCGGCACCCGCACGCCGCGCCGTCGGCCAGCCCACCGAGAGCCACCCGGACGTGGCTGGCTCCGAGCTGGCCCTCGTTGGGCGTGCTGTAGACGTGGTAGAAACCGGTCGTCTGGCCGTCGTCGTCCACGTCAGGGACCACGACCCGCGATTCCTGGCGGGCCGCGCGCTCGTCCGGGTGGAGCCTCCGGGCCTCGCGAGTGTCGTGGTCGTCGCGGGGGAGTTGCCCGCGCTCCTGGATGCTCCCGCCAGCGTTCGCGCTCTCACTCGCACCGCCAACCGCCTGGATGTGTTCACTCATACCTGACCTGCCTCCTTCGCATATCAGGGTAGTGTCGCGACCGGCATAAAGGTTACGCCCGTATAGTGTTAGGCATCTGGACAAGGAGGGCCGGCGGACTGGTGGCGATCTCAGTGGGTTGGCCTAGCGAGCTCGTGGAGTCTACTCGGCGGGGTCGTTCGCGACGACCGTAGTGAGGAGCGAGGCCAGTTCCACGTCGCGGACGGTCTCGGCGTCACCGTACCCGTTCACGCTGTGCCCGCCGCCCAGTGTTCCGAGGTCGTCGCTGATGTGTTGGCTGAGGTAGTCCTCGATGACTTCCTCCGGGTTCTCGACCACGCCCCTGGGCACGCGGTGGACACTCTCTGAGTCGTCCTCGAACCGCCACGCGGGCTCGTACTCCAGCCCCTCGGCGTCGGCGTAGGCGACGGCCACGACGCCCACCTCGTTGATCGCGACCGGCGAGCCCAGCCGCCCGTCCACCGCGTACCACGTATCGAGAACCGGGATACCGGCTTCGCCGGCGTGCTTCGCCGCCTCGGGGTACTGCTCGGGGTGGACCTCCGATAGCGGAGGGAAGTCCACGCTCTCTACGTCCCCTGCCGGGAGGCTTCGCTCGATACTCTGCTCGCTGTCAGTCTCGGTGTTAGCACCGGACATAACGCTCCCCCGGGGAGTCGAACCCCACGCCCGGCGTGACGCCGGGGGCACCTGCGGGGAGTCGCCGCACCGCACTCCCCGTCAGGCGTCGCCGCACCTGGGGCAGATCGACAGGTCGTATCCGTAGTCCGCCTCATCCCAGTCCGAGTACCGGATGACCGCCGCCGGCGTCCCCGTGTACCCGCAGGGACAGTGGAGAGTGGTCCCGGCGCCGCCGTCGAGGTAGCCGCGATTACGCGCCGCCTCCGCCTTCCGCTTGACGTGTTGGTCCGTATTCGACAGGTCGATACTCGCGTCACCGCTCGTGGCGTGGACTGACATTTCGCTTCTGACCTCCCGACACTCCTACATAGGGGCGCGATTGGAATAAGTATTACGCCCGTTTGATGTTAGCCACTTTCCGAGTTCCAAAATCGCGAGACCGGCCGGATTCGTGGCGAATGGGCGGTCTCTTGGGCCGATAGAACGTGTCAATACTTGCAGTAGAAACAGAGGGGTGTGGGAGTGCTTCACGCGCCGGCCCGCTCGACCCGCGGCGGGCTCGCACTCACCGCACGCCGGAGATTGGTGCGTCGGTCGGCCGGTGGACATCGCCCCCGGGACGTGTCGCTGGCGTTCAACCGGCGTTTCAGAATGCCTCAAGCCCGGCCTGTTCGCCGGCGTCCGGGTCGCCGCCGTCCGTCTCGGCGGTGAGGTAGACCGTCTCGCCGCTGTTGTCTTCGGCAACGCCGAGGTCGCCCTGTGTGGCGACGGGCGGGCGGTCGGCCTCCGCCGGGTGCCGGACGGGGTGGGCGGTCTCCTTCCGTGCGAGCGCGGCGTCGCGCCGGTTGATGGCCGTCTGCTGGCAGTGCCGGCATCCCGGCTCGAAGGCGGTGCCGTAGACGGGGATGCGCGTCCCGCAGGCGCACTCGTGGGGGCCGAGCGCGGTTGCCACGGGCGCTCCCGGCTCCGGCGCCTCCTCGCGAGCGTCGGCCACCTCGGCGCGGATGCTCTGGACCTGCTCGTGGTAGGCGTGGAAGCACTCCTCGATTTCCTGCTTGTCCGTCGGCCACGACCCGGTTTCCGGGTGGCTCTGCGCCCAGGCGTGGGTGTCGGCGGTGACGAACGCCGGGAGGTCGCCCGCCGCTCGGAGCGTTCCGAGCGCACACTGCGTCTCGCGGTCGGACCAGAACCGGCCGTCCTCCCACGCCTTCCGCGTCAGCCCGAACAGGTGGAACGCCGTGTGGGGCAGTTCCTCGCGGCAGGCCGTCAGCACGCGCCGGATGCCGTCAGCGTCCGACCGGCAACAGACCGTGCCGATGCCCATGTAGGTCCGCGCGACGCCCGCCTCGCGGAGTCGCCGGGCACAGTAGCGGTAGTCCTCGGGCGTGAGGCCCTGGACCACCGGCACGAAGTCGAACGACCAGTCGCCCTCCTCGTAGACGCGGGCCTGCTCGATCTGCTCCTCGATGCTCATTTCGATGCGCTCGGCGACCGGCGGGATGTCGTCGGGGTCGATGTCCGCGTTGGCCCGCTGGTTGCCGTTGACCGCCGCCGCGAGTGCGTCGCGCCGCTCGCAGGCGTAGTCCATCCCGGCCACGTAGTCCGCGCCGACCTCCTCGGCCCACTCAAACAGCGTGCGGGCGTCGTAGGGGTAGCCGTCGCCGCCGTCGTTGCCGAGGAACCACGCGCTCGCCTGGAAGCCGCCGGAGTCGATGAACAGGCGGCCGGGGTCCTCGGGTTCCATCGGCGCGAAGCGGTCGGTGGCGGTGGACCGCCACGCGACGCCCGCGCTGATGAGCACGTTCTCGCCGTCGAACCACCGCTGAGGCCCTGTCGCGCCCTTCACGTAGAACATCTCCGGCGCCTCGGTCGCGGCCTCCACAACCTCCGGGTACTCGTGCCGGGTGTCGGTCGCGGTGGTGTTGGTGTTGGTGTCGTTCATGCCTGACCTGCCTCCTTCGCATTAGGGGTTAGGTGTGCGATTGGTATAAAGATTACGCCCTTATGCTGGTAAGTAGTCTTGGAATGGCGACACCCCCTCGACCGGTGGAGCGCGGCGTCGGGCGCTGTTTCGGCGGCGCTCCCCGCCGGGCGTTGATCGGATGCGGGCGGGCGGGTTCCTGGTGGGCGGTCGGTTGCTGAGAGCTCGGCAGAGTGGACGGCGCTACCGCTGGCGCTTGCGGAGTGGTGGTCAGGAGGGGCCGCGGGCGGTCACTACTGGCCGGAGCGGTTCGACGGCGGGTCTCTTGTCAGGCCCAGCCCGGCGAGGTCGTCGGCCAGCGTCTCGATGCCATCGGTCGCCCGCACGGTAGGGCCGACCTCGGTTCCATCGCCGCCGTCCCCGTCCCCGCTGCCCCCATCGTCGTCGTACTCGCCCAGTCGGAGGGCGTAGCGGACCTTCTCGGGCAGCGGCGGCCGGTCGGCGTTCTCGTGGCGCTGGATACGCTCGTCCTTCCGCATCCGGGCGTAGACTGCCCGCATCATCGGGGCGGCCTCGAAGTAGCCGAGGTTCCCCAGCGTCCGGGCCCCCTCGACGGTGAGGCCGTAGAAGTTCGCGGGCTCGCCCCGCACGGATTTGTTCGCTTCGTGGTGGTACTCGGCGATGAGACCGGCCTCGGCCAGCCGGGCGATCTGGTCGGTGACGGCTTTGCGGGACTTGCCGGCCTGGACGTTGCAGAGCTCGGCTTGGCTGGCCAGCCCGTCCGGGTGGGCGAGGATGGTCTGAACGATGGTGTGGCGCGTCTCCTGGCCCAGCAACTCCATCGTCTCCCGGTGGCGTTCCAGCCGGTCGAACGCGGTCTCGGGATCGTCCGAAGCCCCGTCGCCGTGCTCCGGCTCGCTCATACGCCGTTCTACCAGCCGTGGACAGATAAACGCGGAGTTGCTGTTGTGACTCCGAGTGGGCCTGCCCCGCTCGACGGAGCTGCCGCTGGCCGTCGCTGGCGTCGGTGAGTTACTGGCAGGCCGCCGTGGCCTGCCGAGAATCTGGGCGGGCGTCGGTCGCCCGCGGGGGTTCGCCCGGCGTCCGTGCCGGGGAGCGGTGCGGTCGGGTGGTGTGTCGTCGGGTGGTTGGCATCGGAGCCCTCCGTGGGCTCGTCGTATCGGTCGCCGCTCGGTGCTCGCTCGCCTACGCTCGACGGAGTAGCCCTCGGACGGTGTACGTCACAACGATGCCTGTGACCGTCAGCAGGAACACCCCTGAGACGATTCCGCCGTTGGCGATGACTACGACCAGCCACGGCGAGACGTAGACGCTTCCAGCCGAGACTGCGAGAGCGACTGCTGGCACGATGACGGTAGCCGCCGCAGCGAAGCCAGCCCACAGTTTCCCGCACAGGGTCAGTAGGGTCTGCTCCGTCTCGGTCAGCGTGACGCCTCCAGAGTCGGCCGCTCCGTCCCTGCGTGCCGTTCGCTCCGTCTCTGTCAGCACGTTGTCTTGCTCACGATTCACCTCGCCGTTGCCTCCCTTCGACTGAGAGGCGGAATTGTCTGATTCCATAGTTGTTTGTGTGTTGTACCATCGTTGTGATATTTTGAGAGGTCATCATGGCTCGCCTCCTTCGGCGTATATATGTTATTGCTTATCTTATATAAAGTTTTCCCCGTTGCGAATACTGTATGTAATTTAGAATGAAGCCACAGT
>JBLGCN010000024.1:0-12891 GCA_047617405.1 Natronomonas sp. | reverse complement strand
TCATCCCCGCGCCGGCCAGCAGGTTGTCGGTCAGGGTGGTCTTCCCGTGGTCGACGTGTGCGGCGATTGCGATATTCCGGATGTTCTCCGGTCGGTTCATCAACCCCTCGCACTCTTGAACGATCTTCTTGCGTCGGCCCATTCTTACCCGGATTATCGGCAGGAGGGTCAAAAGGGTAGTGTTTCTGTGGGGGACTGTGCCCGTGTGACACGGTTTACCGGCCCTCCACAGCCGGCGCCGGGGGGCGAGTTCGGACGAATCCTAGAGAGTGTTTGGCCCGACTCCGGAGACATGTTGAAAAATTTACTTTCAGGGGGCGTCCCTCGGTTTGGCTGTAATGACAGACGACACGACGCGGCGGCGGTTCCTCGCGGTAGCGGGAAGCACAACAGCGCTCGCACTCGCCGGCTGTGCCGGCGGTGACGGCGGCGGCGCCGGGGCCGACACCACGGACGAGGGGATGACCGAGACCGGCACCGACACCATGGACGAGGGGATGATGAGCGGCCCGACGACAGTCACAGTCCGGGTCGAGAACATCGCGCCGACGGACCTCTACGGGTCCGACACCCCCACCGGCGGCGGCGTCTGGGTCACGCCCGGCGCGTACGCGGTCCACACCGGCGAGAACCCGCTGTTCACCGAGGGCGAGGAGGCGTCGGTTGGGCTCGAAGGGCTCGCCGAGGCCGGCCCCCCGACCGGCTTCCCGGACGAGCCGGGGCTCGTCGACGAGCTGCAGGGGATGACGGGTACCATGGGTGTGACCGCAGCCGGGGCGTACACCCCCGCGAACACGGTCGCCGACCCGAACGACCCGATGGGTGAGGTGCCCGGCGCGCCGCCGATCGCTCCGGGCGGCGCCTTCGAGTTCGACGTCGAGGCCGAACCCGGTCAACGGCTCTCCTTTGCCTCGATGTTCGTCCCGTCAAACGACCTCTTCTTCTCGCCGGGCGCGGCGGGGATTACCCTGTGGCCCGAGGACGGCGAGCCGGTCGAGGGTGACGTGACCGACAGCGTCCGGTTGTGGGACGCCGGCACCGAGCCAAACGCCCAGCCGCCGGGTCAGGGGCCGGACCAGGCGCCCGCCCAGGACAGCCCCGACCAGGGGGCCGACGAGGGCGGCGTCGTCCGCCCGCTGGACAGTCTCACGGACGGCTACGACTACCCTGCGGTGAGCGACGTCATCCGGGTGACGCTGACCCCTGGCGGCTCGATGGACGGGTAGGGATGGTCGAGTTCCCCTCCCGGTACGACCTGGGGCTCGCAGGGCTGGCCGGGGCGGCCGGCGTCGCCGGCTCCTTTGCCGTCGCGGGCTACACCCGGTCATTCGTCGTCGCGCCGCTGGACGCCGCGGTTGTCGCGGCCACACCGGGCGCGGTCGTCACGTTCATGATCCAGAACGTGGGCGAGGCGGGCCACCTGCTACACATCGGGCTCGCGGCCGCGCTGGCGGTCGGGCTGTTCGGCACGGTCGCCCTCGGCGGGGCCCACGTCGCCGAGCGACTCGACAGCCGGCTTGCGGGTGGCCTGCTGGCCGGGCTCGTGGCGTGGACGCTCGCGGCCCTACTCACCCGAGCGCCCGCCCTCGCAGTTGGGGCCGCGGCTCCCGTGGCTGCCGGGGCACTCGCAGGCCCGCGACACACCCCACCCGAACTCGACGCCTCCCGCCGGCGCGCGCTCGGGAGCGTTGCGGGCGCAGTTGCCTTCCTGGGTGCCGCGGCCGGGGCCGGCGCTCTCCGCTCGGGGACAGACACACTCGGAGCCGCCCCCGGCACCGACGACGTCGAGGGGCGGCTCCGGGAGGCCAAGCAGCGGTCGCTGTCGGTCGAGAGCGACGCGTTGCCCGGGCTGGTCAGCGAGGTCGGAAACTTCTATAACGTCGACATCGCGGAGTTCGAACCCGAACTCTCGGCCGAGGAGTGGTCGCTGACCGTCACCGGCGAGACCGCCGAGGGCGACCTGACCGTCGACTTCGCCGACCTGCTGGAGCGGCCGGTCGAACACCGGTTTGTGACGCTACGGTGTGTCGGCGAGGGGCTCAACGGCCACAAACTCGACACGGCTGTCTGGACCGGGACGCCGATTGCGCCGCTGCTCGACGCCGTCGACCCCGACGGGGACTGTGGCTGTGTCGTGCTGCGGGGCGAGGACGGCTACTTCATGGAGTACCCCGTCGAGGTGCTCCGGGATGGCTTCCTGGCCTGGGGGATGAACGGGAAGGAACTCCCCGCCCAGCACGGCCACCCGGTCCGGATACTGGCGCCCGGCCACTGGGGCGAGACGAACGTCAAGTGGCTCACCGAGGTCGAGGTGCTCAACCGGGAGATGGACGGCTACTGGGAGCAGCGTGGCTGGGAAGGGACGGGGCCGGTCAACACCGTCGCAAAGCTCTGGGACGAGGGGGTCACCCGCCTCGGTGACGGCCGGGTGGAACTGGCCGGTCACGCCTACGCCGGGACCCGCGGTGTCGACCGCGTCGAGGTGTCGACCGACGGCGGTGACACCTGGACCGAGACGACCCTCTCGGAGCCGCTCCCCGACGACGACGTCTGGCGGCAGTGGCGCCACCGGTTCGAGCCGACGGGTGCCCACGAGGTGGCCGTCCGGGCCGTCGACGGGACCGGAACTGTGCAGGCTAGCGAACGCTCGGACTCGTTTCCCTCGGGGGCTTCCGGGTGGGTCCGCCGGACGGTCAGTGGATAGCGTGCTGTCCGTCCGGCCGAGCCGGCGTTGCAGTTCCCGCCGACCCGCGGCTGAAAGACTGTGTCGAAACGACTTTCAGGATACTCCCGGCATCAACGAACTGCTGATGGAAAAGGCCCTGTGGTACCTGTTCGCAGGCACGCGCGGCGGGGCAAACAGGGTCCGCATCATCCGCGAACTCGAGGAGCGACCACGGAACGCGAACGAACTGGCCGAGCGTCTCGACGTCGACTACAACACCGTCACCCACCACCTGGATATGCTCGAAGAACACGACGTCGTCGACCCGGGCGAGCGCGACTACGGCAAACTGTACTTTCTGACCGACCGGTTCGAGCGACACTGGGAGACCTTCGAGTCGATTACCGAGGAGGTGAACTGAGGTGGCGATGGGACCGGCGGTTATGGGTGCGGTAGGGCTGGCGGGGGTCAACGCCCTCATCCTGGTCGTCCTGTCGGGGGTCTGGGTCCGCAACTACCGGACATTTCGGTCGAGTCTCACCCTCGCGCTACTGGCGTTTGGCGTCGTGTTGCTCCTCGAGAATCTCGTCGCCATCTACTTCTTTTTCGGGATGGGCTCGCTGTACGCCGACAGCCCGCTGGTCGGCGAGGCGGTGCTCGTGTTGCGCGGGCTCCAGTTTCTGGCACTGGCCTTTCTGGGCTACGTGACCCTCCAGTAGCAACCCCTATGACCGGCGCAAACGTCATACGGGGTCGGCCCCCGAATACGGGTATGGATGTGCAGGTACGCGGAGCGGGCCCGGCCGAGCCGTTTCTCGGGGCCCGCGACCTCTTTATGACCGAACGTGACCTTGACCGACCCGTCACCGTCCGGGTCGTCGAGGACCCCGACGAACGGACCCGCGCCAGCCACACTGACGACGCCCACCGACTCACGATCTCCCGGCAGGCTGCTACCTCGGCGATGGCTCGCGAACTCGCCCTCCACGAGTTCGCCCACATGCACCACTACGAGGCCGACCACCCCTCACACACCCAGTCCACCGAGGAGGCTATCTTCCTCGCGCTGGCGGGTCGCAGCGTCGAGCAGCGCAAGCTGACCCACTGTTACCAGATCGCAAACCACATGAAAGATATCTACGCCGACGACCTCTGGCTAGATGTCGCCCCCGCCGACAAGTTGGTCGCCTTCCTCGAGTCCTCGCTGGCGGCCGCGGTCGCCGACCGGCCGGAGGACCTGAGTGCCTGGGGGGACGCGGCGGCGACACAGCCGGTCTCCCGGCTCACGCCGGCCGCCGACCCGGAGATCACTGCCGTCAACGCGGCCTTCGCGCTCGCGCTCGTCGAACGTCACAACCTCGTCGCCGGGGACCACCGCCTCTACGACCTCGCACACGCGGCCGCAGCCGACGCCCCGGAGGTCGACCTGGCGGAGTTCAAACACCACTTCGGCTCGCTGGCACCCGACCCCGACGAGAGCGAATACCGGAAGGCACTCGTGGATGTCACGCGCGCCTACGCCGGGAGGAGGGGGCCGGCGGCAGACTGACGGCGGGCACGTGCCGGGTCGCCGGACGACGGGGCCAGCCGTCTCGTGTGGTTCCGGTACAGGCGGCGCTGTGTTGTCAGCTAACAGGTGGGTGTTTACCACCGGATTGGGGGAGCCCCGAAAGCAAAGACGGACGACGGAGGGTTACCGTGCGGCGGCGGCGACGCGTTCTTTCTCCTCTTTCTGGTTGACGGCGTAGGTGGAGACGTCGTTGTTGGCGGCGCCGATGAGCTGTTGGGCAACGGCGTCGGCGGCGTCGGTGTCGGTCTTGAATGAGTCGCTGTGAACCCCTTCGGCGATGAATTTCAGCGCCTGGTCGACCCGGCGCTGTGGGGAGATATCGACGGCCTTCGGGACGGAGATGCCGCCGTATTTCAGGCGGACAGTCTCCTCACGGGGCGCCGTGTTCTCGATGGCCCCGACGAGCACTTGGACGGGGTTCTCGCCGGTCCGGTCGTGGACCGTCTCGAAGGCGTCCCTGACGAGTGAGGTAGCCAGTTGCTTTTTGCCGGTGTTCTCGTCGGTCTGCATCAGACGGTTGATGAGGCGCTCGACGATGCTGATGTCGGACTTCTTGAACTGTTTGTCGGCGTGGCGACCCATCGTGTGTGCAATAGGCGTGACCGTGATGTACCGCTCGGTGGAGGGGTCGCCGTACTCGATATCGTCAACACTCCAGCGCTGGAAGAGCAGGGCATCGGTGTCCTCGCTGCCGGGCGCGTCGGGCTCTGGTTGGTCGGTGCTCATCTGACCGGCTTCTCCGCGTTGCCCCGCACCAGTTCGATCAGCGAGACGCCGTTGACCTTTTCGACCTTGTAGTTGACCCCGGAGAGGTCGCCCATCGCACGGCCCTTTGCGCCGCCGATGCCCGCGATGGTCACCTCGTCGTGCTCGTCAATAAAGGAGATGGCGCCGTCACCGGGACAGAAGGCGGTGACCTGCTTGCCGTTTTTGATGAGCTGGACCCGGACGCACTTCCGGATGGCGGAGTTGGGCTGTTTGGCTTCGATGCCGACCTTCTCGAGAACGATACCCCGCCCCTGCGGGGCGCCCTCAAGCGGGTCCGACTTCTCGCCGAGCCCCCGCTCGCGGCGCGCGTACTCCGAGTCGGACCACCGTCGGTTCTGGCGGTCCTTCTTTAGCTTCCGCGCGGCGTATTTGCCGTTTGCCATAGTGAACGAAAATACCCCCCCGAGCCACTTAAACGTCGTCTTTCCGGTGCGCACGGCAAGGCATACAATGCCAGTCGGTGAACAGAACCGATATGAACGGATGTGAACGGCGATGACGGTCCTCGACCGGTTCCGGCTCGACGGCGACGTGGCGCTGGTGACCGGGGCCGCGGGCGGCATCGGCGGCGCGCTCGCGGAGACGATGGCAGAGGCCGGCGCGGATGTCGCGGTCGCCGACGTCGACGAGGAAGGGGTACACACGGTCGCCGACCGGCTGAGTGCAGAGACCGATGCGGCCGTCGAACCGGTCGTCGCCGACGTGAGCGAGGAGCGCGAGGTCGAGGGGATGGTCGACCGGACGGTCGAGGTGCTGGGCGGCCTCGACGTGACCTTCGCGAACGCGGGCGTCGCGCTCCGGGGCGGCCCGGCGCCGGAGTACGACATGGACGCCTGGGACGACCTGATGGACGTCAACCTCCGGGGCGTGTTCCTGACCGCGCGGGCCGCGGGCGCTCACATGCGGGACCACGGCGGCGGCCGCATCGTCAACACCGCGTCCATCCTGGGGTTCAACGGGACGAGAATGGAGGGGTTGGCCGCCTACACCGCCGCGAAGGGCGGTGTCGTCAATCTCACCCGCCAGCTGGCGGCCGAACTCGCCGGCCACGGTATCCGGGTCAACGCCATCGCGCCGGGCTTCATCAGGACGGCGATGACCGAGGAGGGGCTCAGCGACGCCGACCGGGAGGTACTGGTGGGCCAGATCCCGGCCGGGCGGATCGGGCAACCGGCGGACCTCAAGGGGCTGGCGCTCTACCTGGCCAGCGAGGCGTCGCCGTACACGACCGGCGAGACGGTTCTCGTTGACGGCGGGATGGACGCCGTTTAGGTCAACTCGACCCCGTCGATGTCGAAGTGCCGGTCGGCCAGCGTCCGGGCGGCGTCGATGTTCTTGCCACCGGAGCCGATGGCGGCGCCGTGGTCCTCCTGGGCTACCTCCGCGTAGGCGACGGTGTCGTCGTTCTCGCTTATTGTGACGTTGTAGACCGCCGCCGGCGCGAGCGCGTTTGCCACGAAGTCCTCGGGGGTTGTAGCGTCCTCGACGAGTTTTACCTCGCGGTCCAGCCGGTTCTCGACACGTTTGACGTTCTCGCCGCCGGCGCCGATCGCCTGCCCCATCTCCCCGGCCGTCACCAGGAACACGACCCGGTCGTGGTCGTCGTCGATGATACAGTCACGGGCAGTCGCGTCGGTCTCCTCCTCGAACAGCGCGAGCAGGCGGCGGGCCTCGTCTGACAGCCGGATCATCGCCGCTCAGTCCGCGCCCGACTCCGAGCCGGTCTCGCGCTCGCCGGAGGCCATCCGCAGGTCCACGTCCCCGGTTCCGAGCTTGATCGGTTTGCCGACGATGACGTTCTCGGTGACGCCGTTCAGGTCGTCCACCTCGCCGTGGATCGCGGCATCGAGCAGGTGACTCACCGTCACCTCGAAGGCCGCACGCGCGAGCACCGAGTCCTTCGACCCGGAGATACCGTGGCGGCCGATCGACTCGATCGTCCCCTCGTTTGTCATGATGTCGGCAACCAGCATCAGGTGACGGATGTTCACGTCGTCCAGCCCCTGCTCCTCAAGGGTGTTCATCGTCTCGTCGATCAGCGACTCGCGGGCCGCCTCGACACCCAGGTTCCGGTAGATCTCGTGGATGTTGTTACAGGTCGTCCGGGAGGCATCGACGCCCTCGATGTCCAGCGCGTCGCCGAAGGCCGACCCCTCGGTGTAGAGGACGAACTCGTCACCGTCCTCCGTCTCCTCCTTGCGGATGACGACCCGGGAGACCTCCTCGATCCCCTTGAAGACGATCTCCCGAAGCTCCTCGACCAACTGCAGCAGGTCACGGTAGGAGGGCTCCTCGGGGCCGAACTGGACGACCAGGTCGCGCTGGGTGGTCTCGACGCCGAGTTCCCCCTCGACGGTCTCGGCGATCTCCTCGGCGACGGCGACGGGGTCCTCGGCGGTCGGCCACCGCTCCATCAGCGTCTCCTCGTTCAGCGCCACCTGTACCACCATGTCGGCGACGTTCGTCGAGACGTCGCCCAGCTGGAGGATCTTCGTCGCCTCGATGTTCCAGACCACCTCGTGGGCCTTCTCGCGGTCGGTCGCGTACTCGTCCTCGAGGTGGACGGTCATCATCGGCGTGTCGGGCTCCTTCCGGGCGTCGACCAGCTCGATCAGGCGGGGCAGCCCCTGCGTGACGTCGATCTCCGCGACCCCGGCGTAGTGGAACGTGTTCATCGTGTTGTGGGTGACGACACCCTGGGCCGTCGTGAACGTCTCCAGCCCGGCCACCGAGAAGTCGTAGACGTGCTCGTGGTCCGGGTCAATAGTCTCGATAGACTCGATGCGGTCCCAGACCACGTCACCGTCGACTGCGCGCTCCAGTGCGTCGAGTTCCGGCGGGCGCTCGTCGGTTTGCTCGTCGACTTCGGCGACAAGCCGAGTTAGCCGGTTCCGCCCGACCCGCTGGCGTTCGTGGGCGCTGTGGACCTGCCGTGACGGGATCTCCGCTTCGCTGGCAGCAGACTTCAGCGCGTCACCGAAGTTGGGGATCTGGTCGGTCGCGTCCGGCCCGTCGGGGTCGATCTCGGCCGCCGTTCCCTCGAGTTCCACACCGCGCTGGCCGACCATCCCGACCCGCTCGGCGAATCTCGGGACGTGCTTGGCCGGGATCCGAAGCGTGGCGGAGCCGTCCTGCTCGCCCCGGGTCGCGAAGATACCGACGCGTGCCAGAAGCAACGTGACCCCCTCGACCAGTCGCTCCGAGGTGGAGCTTGCTCGCACGGCCCGCTCCGCCACGTTTCCGTCACCGCTGAAGTAACCGGCCAGCAGGCCACGGACGAAGTTGTCATCGGCTCCGAACGCGAACGAGGGGACGACCTTGTCGCCGTCCTCGATGCACGCAGCACGGAGGAAGTCGGCGAGGACAGTCCCGTTGACCCGGATGTCGTACCCGGCCGCGAACCCGCTCTCGTTGGCGTACTCGTTTGTCGTCAGGTCGAACCGCTCGGCGAATGCCCGGACGCGGTTCTGGAAGTCCTCATCGACATTCGAGACCGAGACGTAGTGGTCGGTGAGCGAGCCCTCGGCGAGGAATGCACCGAGGAAGAAGCCGGTTTCCTCGTCAAGCGGGAACTGCGCCGGCAGGCCGACAGTCCCCTGACGCGGGTAGACCGCACCCTCGTCGAGGTCACCGGCTTCGAGAGCGTCACGGCGGTTGCGACGCTGGTCTTCGCCGCCGGGAACGGTAGCTGCCCCGCCGTCGGTCAGCGCAGACGTGTGCCAGTACTCGTCGGCAGGCAGGAACTGCTCCAAGCCAACCGTCTCGGCACCGTCTGCTTCGAACGAACTGACGACCGGGAGCCAATCGCCCACTTCGAGTTCCTCGCCGGCGACTGGAACCACCTCGTTATTTTCCCGGGTGACAAAGGAGTGGGATTTCGTCGCCCGGACCGTCCGGCCGGATTCGAGTTCGAACCGGAGCAGTTCGTCGGGGGCCTCGTGACGGCTCACTTCCTCGACCGGCTTCCACTCGACCTGTTCGTCCGCACGGAGCGAGAGCACTTCGAGTTGCTCGGGTGCGCGGGCGACCTCGTGGCCGTCCACGTCGTGGCGCTCCCGGACGTGGAGCAGTCCGTCGACAAGCGAGCCGATCTCTGTCACGTCGGTCCGGTCGCCCCGTCGGACGACGACGCGCTCGTCGGCAGGGATCGACATCTGGGTGCCGGGCTCGCCGATCGACTGGGCAGAGACCGTCCCGACCGGGTCCAGCGGGTCGACGCGGGTGTCACGGTACTGTGCGACAGTCGCCTGGACGACCTCGTCGGCCTCCGCCACGGTTACATCACGCTCCTCGAGCGTGTCGTACACCTCGGCTTTCAGCCGCCGCGGGAGGTCGGCGTCCTCGACGATTGCGCCGATATCGTCCGAGACGTCGTGGTCGACCATGTGGTAGTCGGTCATCAGTCGTCACCCTCCGCGGTCCAGTATCCGTCGGCGTGTTCGGAGAGGTTCGTCGGCTCGGCCCCCTCGCCGAGGAACTGCTGGCGCTCGGCGGCGTCCGTGAACTCCTCGTCGAGAACACGGTCGGCGATGGCGTCGACATCGACGGCCTTGCCCTCCTCGGAACTGGAGACCTCAACCGGCGAGGTGCCGTCCTCGCCGAACTCGAACTGGACGACCGTGTCGGAGGTGTCCCGGACGGTGCCGTCGTACTGCGTCTCGAGTTCAGAGAGGGCGTTGATCAGCCGGCGCTGGAGGTAGCCGGACTTCGAGGTCCGGACCGCCGTATCCACCAGCCCCTCGCGGCCGCCCATCGCGTGGAAGAAAAACTCCTTCGGGTCCAGACCCTCGCGGTATGAGTGCTCGACAAAGCCGTGGGCGTCCGCCGAGAGGTCGTTTGGCTCGAAGTGAGAGAGGGTACGACCCTCGTAGCCCCGGTTGATCCGCTCGCCGCGGACCGCCTGCTGGCCGACACAGCCGGCCATCTGCGTGAGGTTGAGCATCGAGCCACGCGCGCCGGACTCGGCCATCACGACCGCAGGGTTGTCCGAGCCGAAGTTGTCCTCGGCGATATCCCCGGCGCTGTCGCGGGCCTTGCCCAGCGTCTGCATGATCTTCATCTCCAGGGTCTCGTCAACCGTCCGGCCCGGCAGCGACTCGAGGTCGCCACGGCGGTAGGTCTCGATGAGCTCCTGGACCCGCTCGCGGGCGTTGCCGATGGCCTCGTCGACCTGGGCCTCGGCCTCCTCGGAGATCGACTCGTCGTCGATCCCGATCGAGAAGCCAAAGTGCATGATCGTCCGGACTGCGAGCGAGGAAACCTCGTTGATGAAGATCCGCGCCCGGGTCCGCGAGTAGGCCTTGGCGATGGTGTCGACGACCTCGCCGCCAAAGGCGCCAACGGCGTCCTCGTCGATGGTGCCCGACCGTAGCTGGCCGTCCTCGATCACAACCTCGTCGCCCGTCGAGGAGGTGAACTCAAGGTCCAGCCCGTCGGGTAGTAGCTCCGAGAAGATCGTCCGGCCGGTCCAGTAGGCTTCGCCGTCCGCCTCGGCGGCAGATGTCGCGTCCGACGCCGCACCTGTTTCGCTCGTGTGGACGCCGTCGGGGTCGGGCAACTCGTCGATCCGGGTCGCCCGCAGCAGGTCGAGCGCCTGCGTCTCGTTGAACCGGGGGTTCTGGTTTGTCAGCAGATAGCTGGCGGTGACGTGGTCCTGGATGGCGCCGAGGATGTTCTCGCCAAACCGCGGGGAGAGCATCTGCTCTTGGACCCGCATCAGCACGCGGGCCTCCGAGCGGGCCTCCTCGTTCTGGAGGGCGTGCATGTTCATCTCGTCGCCGTCGAAGTCGGCGTTGTAGGGGGGGCAGACCGTCGTGTTCAGCCGGAACGTCTTGTACGGCATCACCACGACCTCGTGGGCCATGATCGACATCCGGTGCAGCGAGGGCTGGCGATTGAAGATCACGATATCGCCGTCGATGAGATGGCGGGAGACCTCCCAGCCGGGCTTGACCTTCTCCGACAGCTCCTCGCAGTTTTTCTCGGTAACCTTCAGCCGGCGGCCGTCCGGGCGACGAACGTAGTTGGCACCCGGGTGGGTCTCGGGGCCGTTAGAGACGTACCGGCGAGCCGTTTCGAGGTTGCGCTCGTTGACGTTCATCGTCTGTGTCATCTCCGTCGCGACCCGGTCAGGGACCCCGACCTCGTTCAGCGAGAGGGTCGGGTCCGGGGAGATCACAGTACGGGACGAGAAGTTCACACGCTTGCCCGACAGTGAGCCCCGGAAACGCCCCTCCTTGCCCTTGAGGCGCTGGGAGAGGGTCTTCAGCGGGCGGCCCGAGCGGTGCCGGGCCGGCGGTGTCCCGCTGATCTCGTTGTCCATGAACGTGGTGACGTGGTACTGGAGCAGTTCCCAGAGGTCCTCGATGATCAGCTGTGGGGCACCGGCCTCGCGGTTCTCCATGAACCGCTGATTGATCCGGATGATGTCGACCAGCTTGTGGGTGAGGTCGTCCTCGGACCGTTGCCCGTTGTCGAGTGTGATCGAGGGACGGGCCGTAACCGGCGGAACCGGCAGGACGGTCAGGATCATCCACTCCGGCCGGGACTTCTCGGGGTCGATCCCCAGGACGGCGATGTCCTCGTCCGGGATGTCCTCGAACCAGTCCCGGATGTCGGAGGCCATGAGCTTGTTCATGTCCTCCTCGGTGAGGTCGACGTCGAGCGCGGACTCGATAGCCCGGCGGTCCTCCTCGCGGGGACGGAACTCCCCGGAGAGGATCTCCTGAACCCGGCTGGGGTCGATACCGGTCTCCTCGGCCAACTCGGTCGGTGTCACCCGCTCGCTATCCTCGTCGTCGGGGTCGGGCTCCATCGCCGCCGTGATCCGCTGGGGGTACTCCGCGGCCAGCACCTGCTGGACCTCATAGTAGGTGGTGGGCTTCTCGTGGTTGATGTCGAACTGCTGTTCGCCACAGTAGGGACAGCGGTCCTTCTTGCGGGCCTGCCGGATCGCCGCCTTCGTGACGTCGCTGAGGTCGTCACCCAGGTCCCGCGAGCGCCGGAGCCGGTCGCTGAACTCCGCTTTCTCGTCCTCGGTCAGGCAGAGCCGGGAACACTCCCGACAGGTCCCCCGGAGCAGCCGGCGCATGAGCTTCGCGAAGCCGACGTGGATAACCGGCGCCGCCAACTCGATGTGTCCGAAGTGGCCGTTACAGGAGCCGGAGTGTTTCCCGCAGGTCTTACACTCCAGCCCGGGGTCGATGACACCCAGCCGTGGGTCCATCAGCCCCATGTCGATTGGGAAGCCGTCGTCGTCGTAGGTGTCGGCCGTAATCACCTTTGTGGCCGACATCTCGCGATACTCCTCGGGGTCCATCAGCCCGAAACTGAGCTTGCCGATCTCTTTTGGTGCTTGTGTGCTCATTTATACAGCGTCCTCCAGTTCGATTCGCGGGGCGATACCCAGCGCCTTCATCTCGTCAAGCAGGAGCTTGAACGCGTAGCTCATCTCGATCTCGTGAACCTCGGTCTCCTCCTCACAGTTGGGACAGTAGACGCGGCGTTGCTCGACGTTCTCGACGGCGGCCATCCCGCACTCGCCACAGACGTTAATATACTCACGGTCGGACTCGTCGAGCAGCCGCTCCTTGAGCGCCATCGCGGCGCCGTGGCCGATCAGAACGTCCCGCTCCATCTCGCCGACCCGGAGCCCACCCTCGCGGGCACGGCCCTCGGTCGGCTGACGGGTCAACACCTGCACCGGGCCGCGCGAGCGGGCGTGAATCTTGTTCGACACCATGTGGTAGAGCTTCTGATAAAAGATAGTGCCGACAAAGATCTCCGCGTCGATCTTCTCGCCGGTGACACCCGAGTAGAGCGTCTCCTTGCCGGAGGAGTCAAAGCCGTGCTCCTCGAGCGAGGCGCGCAGTTCGTCCTCGTCCTCGCC
>JBLGCN010000023.1:0-13318 GCA_047617405.1 Natronomonas sp. | reverse complement strand
GATCGGCCACCTGGACCTGCTGGAGGACGATGACCGGGTCACGATCGAAGAGACTGACGGCGTCGTAACCTACGACGTGGCGGGGTAGTCCGGCCTCCCCGTGCCGCCCCTGGCGCTCACAGCTCCCGGCGACGGCCCTTCGGAACCTGTGAGCGTAGCGTCCCGTAGGTGTAGAGGCCAACGCCGAGCGGTTCGGACCTGCCGGCGATCCTGTGAGCGACTATCAGATACCCCCAGTCGCCGTCCCACTCGAGGTCCTGTTCCTCGCCGGCGAGAAACCGTTGTGCCTGCTCGCGGTCGAGTTCGAGAACGTTGTGGGTGGCGTGCCCGCCGAACTTCTGGACGCCGGCCATCGTCGGCTTCCAGTGCTCTTGGCGGGTCCGCAGGACGGTCATCCCCAGAGCCTCGACGTCGACGGCGTCCGGCTCCGGTTCGGCGGTCTCCGCGAGCACCCAGACCTTTCCTTTCCCCCGTTCCCAGAGGCTGTACCCCTCGAAGACCGCAGGGTCGACCCCGAAGCGTTCCTCGAACCACTCGAGGACTGCCGCGCGACTCGGCCGGCCGGCCACCACCCGCTCGTCGGCCGTGGCGGGCAGGCGGTCGAAGCGGTCGGGGACGTTCTGGGCCGTGTGCCCTTCGCCGCCGGTCCCGCCACCGGCACTGTCCCCGTTGTTTGCCGGCTCCCCTCCATCGTCACTCATCCGGTCACCTCCAGTTTCGCACAGAAGAAGCCGCCGGTGTCGTTGTGATGGGGGTAGATCCGGGTGGCGCGGGTCAGCCGCCCGTCGTAGGTCTCGCCCTGCCACCCCGTGACCCCGTTGGTGTGAGAGAGCGGGAGGTCCACCTCGACCGGCCGACAGTCCTCTTCCCCGAGGACGTGGTCGACGACGGCCTCGTTCTCCTCGGGCGCGAAGGTGCAGGTGGAGTAGACGACGGTCCCGCCCTCGCGGGTGGCCTGGACGGCCCGCCGGAGCACGCCCTTCTGGACGGCCGCGACCCCCTCGACGTGTTCGAGCGTCCACTCGGTGAGTGCGTCGGGGTTCTTCCGGACGGTCCCCTCACACGAGCAGGGGGCGTCGACCAGCGCGCGGTCGTAGGCGTCGTGGGCGAACGGCTTCAGCGAGTGGTTCCGGGCGTCCTCGGTGGTGACGGCGGTGTTCGTGACGCCAAGTCGCTCGGTGTTCGAGCGCAGCGCGGCCACCCGGCCGATGTTGTTGTCGGTCGCCACCACCCGCCCCTCGTCACCCATCAACGCCGCCAACTGGGTGGTCTTCGAGCCCGGTGCGGCGGTGGCGTCCCAGACAACCTCGCCGGGCTTTGGGTCGAGCACACGGGCCGGCACCGCCGACACCTCCTCTTGGCCGTGGAGCCAGCCGTGGGCGTACGGCCAGTTCACGCCCGGCTGTCCCGACAGTCGAAGCAGCCCGGGGTGCCAGTCCGTCGGCTCGGGGTCGAGGCCCGCCTCGGCCAGCGCCTCCCTCGCGCGCTCGACGCTCGTCCGGAGGGTGTTGACCCGGACGACCGAGGGCAGCGGGCGCCCACAGGCCGCCCGGAAGGCGTCGACATCCTTGACCAGCGGCTCGTACCGCCCCAGGACATCCATTGACGCACGAACGCCGGGACTGTGCTTGTGGGTTTCGACTCCCCGGCCGCCGCCAGCCGGTCAGCCCACCGCCAGCCCGCGCCCGACGGTGTCGGTGTCGGGCCACTCGACCGGGAGCCGTGCCCAGGACCCGCCGGCGTCCCGGCTGCGGTAGAGCCCGCGGTTTGTCAGCGCGTAGAACTCGCCGGGCCCGCCCGCGGCCAGCACCGCCCGGACCGTCCCCTCCGGGTCGGGAAGCCCGTCCATCGCAAGCTGCCAGGAGCCGTCGCTCACCTCCCGGCGGTAGACGTACGCCTCCGCGTTCGCTGGGGTGTGTGCCGAGCGCGCGCCGCGGGCCGCCGAGACCACCATCCGGTCCGGGTCGCCGGGGTCGACCGCCAGCCCCCAGACGTAGCGGTGGTCTAACCCCTCCTGTGGATACCGCCACCTCTCGCCGCGGTCCGAGGACTCGGCGTACCCGTCGCCCGCGGCGACGTAGACCCGCCTCGGAGCCTCGGGGTGGGTGGCGACGGTGTGACTGTCCCGTCGGGCGCCGTCGGGGTGGGGCTCCCAGCTCTCGCCGCGGTCGGCCGACCGGACGAACGCGCCGGCCTCGACGGCGACGTAGAGCCGGTCGGGGTCGTCGGGCGCGACCGCTATCCACCGGACGTGGTGGGTGTGGGGGCGGGGCGGGAACGACCACCGGTCGCTGCTCGGTAGCCCCGTCAGGTCCGCACACCGCTCGAGCGCGGCCAGGTCACCGCCGACGGCCCGGTAGACGGCGCTCGGTTCGGTGCCGACCCACACTGTTCCGTCGGGGCCGACCGTGACGCTCGTCACGCGGTCCGCGAGGTCGACGGCCCGCCAGGTGTCGCCGTTGTCGGGGCTGTACTGGAGGCCGCTCTCGACCGTACCCACGAGGACGCGGTCGCCGCTGGCCGCCAGACACTCGAGGTCGTAGCCGGCGAGCGTCTCCTCGGTCTGCCAGCCGGCGCCGGTCTCGCGGGCGCGGAGCAGACGGCTGTCGAGCGCTACGTGGACCGTCATACCGGAGATACTGTCTCCGGTGGCTAATACTCCCGGGAGCCCTGGGCCCGGCCAGGCGTCCGCCACCGACCCCCGGCTGGCGACAGCCCGGTCAGTCGTCGCCGGCACCCGCGCCGGTCGCCTGCTCGCGCTCACCCTCGCCCTCGAACTCCGGCGCCCCGACGGGCTCCCGGTCGGCGCGTGGCCCCTCCAGGTCCACGTCGGGCAGCAGGTCCCGGAGGTACCGGCCGGTGTGTGACCCCTCGACGCGGGCGACTGCCTCCGGGGTGCCGGCGGCGACGACCTCGCCGCCGCCCTCGCCGCCCTCCGGCCCGAGGTCGACGACGGTGTCGGCGTTTTTGACCAGGTCGAGCTCGTGTTCGATGACGACGACGGTGTTTCCCTCGTCGGTCAGCCGGTGGAGCACGTCGATGAGCTTGCGCTCGTCGGCCGGGTGGAGCCCCGTCGTCGGCTCGTCGAGCAGATAGAGCGTGTCGCCGGTGTCCTTCTTGCCCAGTTCCTCCGCGAGCTTGACCCGTTGTGCCTCGCCGCCCGAGAGGGTCGTGGAAGGCTGACCGAGACGCATGTAGCCCAGACCGACATCCTTCAACAGCTTCAGCCGCCGCCGGAGTTGGGTGTGACTCTCGAAGAAGTCGTGGGCCTCGTCGACGGTCATGTCGAGTACGTCCGCGATGGTCCGCCCGCGGAACTCGACCTCGAGGGTCTCGTCGTTGTAGCGGGCGCCGTTGCACTCCTCGCAGGGGACCTGGACGTCCGAGAGAAAGTTCATATCGATCTTGACGGTTCCCTGGCCGCCACACTCCTCGCAGCGACCGCCCTTGACGTTGAACGAGAAGCGCCCCTTCTGGTAGCCCCGCCGGTTGGCGAGGTCGGTCCCGGCGAACAGCTCCCGGACGTAGTCGAAGACGTTCGTGTACGTCGCCGGGTTCGAGCGTGGCGTCCGACCGATCGGCGACTGGTCGATCAGCCGCACCGTCTCGACCTGGTCTACCCCCTCGATGGCGTCGTGCTCGCCGGGGTCGACGCTCGTGTTGTCGTTCATCTCCCGCGCCAGCCCCTTGTAGAGCACCTCGTGCATCAGGGTGGACTTGCCCGACCCCGAGACGCCCGTGATCGCCGTGAAACAGCCAAGCGGCAGGTCGACATCGAGGTCCGTGAGATTGTGCTGGCGGGCACCCTTGACGGTGAGTGTTCCCTGTGGCTCGCGGCGCTCGTCGGGGACCGGGATCGACCGCTCGCCGGAGAGGTAGTCGCCGGTCACCGACTCCTCGGCGGCGAGCACCGCCTCCAGAGAGCCGTTCGCCACGACATCACCGCCGCGCTTGCCGGGGCCGGGACCCATGTCGATGACGTTGTCGGCCCGCCGCATCGTCTCGGTGTCGTGTTCCACCACCAGGAGGGTGTTGCCGAGGTCCCGTAGCTCCTCGAGCGTGTTCAGCAGCCGGTCGTTGTCACGCTGGTGGAGGCCAATCGAGGGCTCGTCCAGCACGTAGAGCACGCCCACCAGCCCCGACCCGATCTGGGTAGCCAGCCGGATCCGCTGGCTCTCCCCGCCCGAGAGCGTCGAGGCCTCCCGGTCCAGGGTGAGATACTCCAGGCCGACCTCGCACATGAAGCCCAGTCTGGCGCGGATCTCCTTGAGGATCTCCGCCGCAATCTTCGTCTGCCGGTCGTCCAGCCGGGCCTCCATCCCCTCGAAGTGGTCGCGGGCGTCGCCGATAGACATCCGGTTGACCTCCGTTATCGAGGTGCCGTCGGAGGGCCCTTCCGACGACGTTTCGCTCGCATCGCTCGCGGAACTCCCGTCGACGAGAACGGCCCGGGATTCGGCCTTCAGCCGCGTCCCTTCACAGGCCGGACAGGTGGTAACGGCCATGAACTCCTCGATGTGCTCGCGGGCCCGGTCGCTGTCGGTCTCGACGTGGCGTCGCTCCAGATTCGGAATCACCCCCTCGAAGCGCTCGGTCTTCTCGCGGGTGCCGTTTTTTGTCCGCCACTCGAAGTGAACACGGCTGTCGGTCCCGTACAGAAACTGCCGTCTGACCTCGGGGTCGAGTTCCTCGAAAGGGGTGTCGAGTGAGACACCGAAGTGCTCGGCGACGTTGTCCAGCTGCCGGGAGTAGTAGGTCCGGTTGTAGCTCCAGGGCTCAAAGACGTGTTTGAGCGGCTTGGAGGGGTCCTGGACCACCAGGTCCTCGCTGACCTCCTTTGTCGAGCCCAGCCCCTCACACTCCGGGCAGGCACCGTACGGGCTGTTGAAGGAAAACGAGCGCGTCTCGATCGGCGCGATGTCGATGTTGCAGTGGGTGCAGGCAAGCGCCTCGGAGAACTCGACGGTCAGCCGGTCGTCCGCTCGCGGGTCGCCGTGCTCCCCGCTCGCGTTGCCCGAGGCGCTCCGCGCCTCGCTGCCGAGGTCGCCGGTCGAGCGGGTTGTCGACCCGCCGAGGTCCCCGGTGTCCGCGGGCGGGTCCGGGAGGATCACCTTCAGCACGCCGTCGGCCTCCTCTAAGGCGGTCTCGACGGAGTCTGTGATGCGCGAGCGGGCGTCCTCGCTCGCTTTGACGCGGTCGACCACCACGTCGACGGTGTGGTCGTAGTTCTCGTCCAGGTCGGGCTGCTCGACCGTCAGGTCGTACGACTCGCCGTCGACCTCGACGCGGGTGTACCCCTCGCTCACGAGGTCGTCAAAGCGGTCCTCGAAGGCCCCCTTCTGGTCCCGGACCACGGGGGCACACAGCTTCGCACGGGTGCCCTCCGGCAGCGAGAGGAGTCGACGGACCATCTGCTGGGCGCTCTGCTCGCCGACCTCACGGCCACACTCGGGGCAGTGTGGGGTGCCGACACGGGCGTAGAGCAGGCGGAGATAGTCGTGGAGCTCTGTCACCGTCCCGACCGTCGACCGGGGGTTGTTGGCGGCGTTTTTCTGGTCGATACTGATCGCGGGCGAGAGCCCCTCGACGTTTTCGACCTTTGGCTTGTCCATCTGGCCCAGAAAGTTCCGGGCGTACGCGGAGAGCGACTCGATATACCGGCGTTGCCCCTCCGCGTAGACGGTCTCGAAGGCCAGAGAGGACTTCCCCGACCCGGAGAGGCCGGTCACGACGGTGAGTTCCTCCCGGGGGATGGTGACGTCGATGTCCTTGAGGTTGTGTTCCTCGGCCCCGCGGACCTCGATGGTGTCCCGGCTCATTGCACAGGAGCAGGGACGGGACCGGTGAAACGCTGTCGGTTCGCGCAGCCCCCTGCACCCGTCCAGCGCCGCGTGGTACCGGTCACACCGTCTCCGGCAGCCACCCGCCGCTGACCTCGACGTTCTGCCCGCTGATGTAGTCACTCCCCTCCTCGAGAAAAAACCGCATCGCTTGGGCCATATCCTCGAACTCCGCGGGGCGACCCTGCGGGAGTTCGTCGGGGAACTCGTCGGAGTTCTCGACGACGTACGGCGAGACGGCGTTGACCGTGACGTCGACGTCCTGGGTGTCGGCGGCGAGCATCCGTGTGAACATCAGGACGCCGGCTTTCGCCACGAAGTATGGAAAGTTCGTCGGGTTCACCAGCCCCTTGTCACTGGAGGCGTAGCCGACGTTGAGCACACGGCCAAAGCCGGCTGCCCGCATGGCCGGCAGCGCGCGCCGACAGCAGAGATACGTGGCGGTGAGATTGGTGTCCATCACCCGCCGCCAGGTCGCCAGGTCGACCTCGCTCCAGTGGCGGGGCGCAAAGGCGCCGACGTTGTTGACCAGGACCTCCACGCGGCCGAGGTCGGTCTCGACGGCGTCGAACAGGGCGTCCACGCCGTCGGGGTCGGTCACGTCGGCCTGGACGACTGTCACGTCGACTCCGTGTTCGCGGGCCGTCGCCGCCACCTCGCGGGCGGCCTCGTCGCTGGTCCGGTAGTGGACCGCGACATCCGCGCCACAGTCGGCGAGCGAGCGGAGCAGTTCCCGGCCGACGCCCTTCGCACTGCCCGTGACGAGTCCGACCTGCCCCGACAGGTCCGGCTGGATCATACCCCTACTCGTGGCCCTGGGGGATTGAACGCTGTCCTCCCAGGTCCCACGGGCCCAGGGGGGCCGGGCGGTCGTGGCCGAGCCGTCGCCTCAGAACTCGGTGATGACGGGGAAGCCGATAGTGTCGAAGTCGGACATCGACTCCAGCACCTCCGGGACGTCGTCAAGGGCGACCGTGTCGCCGATGATCTTCGAGGGGTCGAGCTTGCCCGACCCCATCATCTCGAAGATCTCGTCGAACCGGTTCGGCTGCATCCCAAAGGAGGTGACGAAGTCCCGCTCGGTAAAGACCATCTCGTCGACCGGCAGCGGCACCTCCCCCTCCTCTTCGCCGGTCGTCAGCCCGAGTTGGAGGTGGGTGCCACGCTTGCCGAGGCTGTCCATGGCGTTGCGGCAGGTGGTCTCGATCCCCAGCGCGTCCACCGCGACGTCACAGCCGCCGCCGGCGAGCATGGCTGCCTGGCCCGCGGGGTCGTCCATCTCGGCGGCGTTGACCGTCTCGACGGCCCCCAGTTCCTCGGCAAAATCGAGCTTTTCGTCCTCGAGGTCGACCGCGACCACGTTCGCGCCGGCGGCGTTTGCGATCTGGACCGCCGAGAGGCCGATCCCGCCACAGCCGTGGACGGCGACCCAGTCGCCGGGCTCGACATCGGCACGGTGGTTGACACCGTGAAACGAGGTGGCGAACCGACAGCCAAGCCCGGCGGCGTCGACCGGGTCGACCCCGTCGGGGAGGACAACCGCGTTCTGGTCGGCGTCTGGCACCCTGAACTGTTCGGCCCAGGCACCCTCGGCCTCCGGTGTGAAGCCGAGTGGAACGAGATTGTCACAGATGTTCGACAGCCCCGCCCGGCAGTGCGGGCACGTCCCGTCGCTCAGGTTGAACGGGGCGGTCACCTGGTCGCCGGCCTCGACGGACCCGACCGCCTCGCCGGCCTCGACGACCGTCCCGGCGGGCTCGTGGCCGAAGACCTGCCCCTGCTGGGGCGACACGCCAACCCAACTCCAGTCACCCTGCCAGACGTGCCAGTCCGACCGGCAGATCCCCGACGCCTCGGTCTCGACGACGACATCCTCCGGGCCACACTCCGGCTCGTCTACCTCGGCGACCTCGAACGGTTCGTCGACATCCTGGAAGACTGCTGCGCGCATCCTACTCCGAACCCTCACCTGAGGCGGTGATAAAGGTGTGTATCGACACCCACGCGCTACTGTCCGTCGTTCCGCGGTTCGCGGGCCCGCTCGCGCCACTCCCGCTCCTGTTTGCGCTCGGCGACGTGGCGTCTCCCGTCGGCGACTACCTCGCGGGTGCGTTCCTCGACATCGGCGACCTCGGCCAAAAACCCCTCCTCGAAGCTCTCTAAGAGGTCGTAGGTCCACCGGTCGTCGACGACACCGCGTGGCAGACACTGGTCCCGGACCGCGTCAGCCAGCCCCTCGTACCCACACGCCCGGAGCTGTCCTTCGGCCCGCGCGAGGTGGTCCATCGCGCGGCCGGTCTTGTGGTGAACCCCGACCAGGTCGCCGTGGGCGCGCCGGAGCAACTCCATGCCGAGTTCGACGCTGTGTACTGCCTCGCGCTCTGTCTCGTCCAGCTCCGGAGCCTCCTCGTCTGTCCGTGTCATGCAGCGTGTTACCACACCACGAGATAAAACAGTTGCCACGGGCCCGGAGCCGGCGGCCCGGCTACAGCGCGTTCTCGACGGCGTCGGCGACCTGCCGGGCCCGCTCGGCGAGGGGTTCGGGCACCCTTCCGGCGTCGGCGGCAGCCGCGAGCTCGTCCTCGTCGACCCGCTCGACGGTCCCGTCGGGGCGTTTGACCACGTCGACGTGGAGGTCGACGTAGCGGACGGCCTCCGGAAATATCTCGACGGGGGTACAGACGTTGACGTATGTCCCCCGGGACTCCCCGTCGGCGCTCCGGTAGACCGTCGGGTACCACCACTTCCCCTCTGTCAGCTTGGTCACCGCGACGTCACCGGGCCGTCGCTCGGTCCCGAGCGCGTCGTAGGTCCCCTGGGACCGCATCTCCCGGCGGACCCGGACGGTCCCGCCGGGGTCGCGGTCGACCACCTCGGCCGTGCCGAGGACGACCCGCCGACCGTCGGGTTTGCCGTGGTCGAGCCGCACACTATCGCCCTCCTGTGGGCCGAACTGCCGGGTGACGGCGTCGAACGGAACGTCGTTGTCGTCGCTATCGCCCGCGCCGGCGGCCGGACAGACGGCCTCCACGAAGTCGACGGCCGCGCTCGCGGACCGGGCGCCGGCCTTGACCCGGTGGTGACCGGGCATCGTCGGTGTCACCGCTCGGCGCCGGTCGTCTAGCGCGAACCGTGACTCCCGGCCGAACCAGACGAACGCGGTGTCGAGGCCGGCCCAGTACCGGTGTGGGCCGTCGGCGACCGGCGGACCGTCGGCCAGCCCTGTGTCGACCGCCTCGGCGCTCTCCCCGGCCGCCGCGAGTGCCCCGTCCAGCGCGTCGAGGTCGGCGTCGTCGCTGTCCCGACCCCAACTCGGCGCCCACCCCTCCGGCGGTTCGGCCGGGACGAGGTCTGCGAGTTCCGGGCTGGCGGTCCCGACACTCGCGGTCCCCCCACGGACCAACTCGACCAGGTGACCCGGCACCCGGACGGTTGTCTCCAGACGCGGGCGGTCGTCGGCCCACGGCGGCGCGGGTTCGACAACCTGTACGCGGAGCCGGTCGCCGGTCTCGATGTGGCGCTCGGTCTCGGCGTATGGCAGAACCCCCTCGCCGTCAGCACAGTCGACCACCGCCCCGGAACGGAGTTCTTCGGTAACCTCGCCGGCGTACACCCCACCCAGCGGCAGGTCGGCCACCCAGGCGAGCGTGTCGAGGCCCACACCCCGCAGTCGGTCGGTCACGCCGGCCACCCGGTCGGGGTCGCCGGAGACGACGACGCCTTGCCGGTCGCCGGTGGTCGTGACACCCGCCGCGGCGGGTGCCGCCGGGAGGTCGGCCTCGAACCGCTCGCGGATTGGCGGCGAGGCCTGCACGACGTCCTCGAGCAGCGCGGTCAGCGCGGTGGCGTAGATCCCGCGGATCCGGACGGTCATACTCCGGCTGGGACTGCCTCGCTCAAAGCTCCCCCGGCTCGGTCGCGAACCGCACCCGGTCGTGGACCGTCGGCCCCAGGGTCAGTTCCACTGCCGTGTCGCGGAGCACGCGCCCGCCGGCGACCCAGACACCCCAGGAGTCAAACCGGAGATAGCCGCGGATAGCGTTGCTGTGTGTGAACAGGTCGAGAGAGTCGACGGTGTGCTCGTGGACCTCGTCGGCGCTGTGGGCGCGGTCCATGTCGGAGTAGACCGTCTCCCGGTCGAAGAAGTCGGCGAGCGCGGCGGCGTCGTCCTCGGCCGCGGCGGCGACGGCATCGCTTGCGGCCTCGAGGTCGTCGGTCGTCAGTCCGGCTGCACGAAGCGCCGCTTGTTCACGCGGGTTGAAGTGCATACCCGGCTGGAGGGACCGTAGCCACCTAAATGATGAGCCGCAGGAGGAGCACGAGCACGCCAAAGAGGGCGCCGAAGGTGAACACTGTCTTCGGGTCGATACGGATGGCGTTGGAGTCCTCGGCCTCGAAGTAGCGGACGAGGCCCGCGCTGGACATCAGTCCGCCACCGTCGCTTGAACTCATATCAGGGTGTGGTGGCCCGCCGGTCCTAAGCGTTTCGACCCGGTCGGGAGTGCGGGACACCGCACAGGCACGGGTCGGCCGAGCCCGGCGGTCGTGCCGGCGCCACGCCGGCGTGGACAACGCTTATGAGCCGCCGTAGCCAATCCTCCTCCCGTATGACAGTCACGCTCAAGGACTTCTACGCGGACTGGTGTGGCCCGTGCAAGACCCAGGACCCGATCCTGGAGGACCTCGAGGAGACGTACGAGGACGTCTCCTTCGAGAAGATCAACGTCGACGAACAGCAGGACGTCGCCAACGAGTACCAGGTCCGCTCGCTGCCGACACTGATCATCGAGAACGACGACGGCGTCGTCGAACGGTTTGTCGGCGTGACCCAGGCGGAGGAGATCAAGGCGGCCTTTCAGGAAGCCGGCGCCTAACCCCACGGCGGACGGTTAGCTTTCGTTCCCGACGTCCTCGCCCGCGTCCCCCTGCCCAACCCCTAGTGTGTCCGCCGTCTCCACCGACTCGAGCCCTTCGACCGAACAGAGCGCGTCGAGACGGGTCTGTGGGACGGTCACCCGGAACGCGCCGAACCGAAGCCGTTCCTCGACGGCCCCGACCTCGCCGAGGCGGTCGACGAGTACCCCGTCGTCGGCGCTGTCTGTGCTCGTCACACGGAGGGTGACAGCCTTGCCCTCGGTTGGCTCCTCGCACATCCGACGAACGGGGTGTGAGCGGTACGTCATGGCGTCGGCGTGTCAGTCGGCTGAGGTGGTGGAACCGGCCCCGCCGGCCGCGGTGTCGCCGCTCGGGACGATTGGGGTCCGTTCGACGACCGTCCCGTCGACGGTGGGGTACTGCTCGACCAACTCCCCCTTCGGGACGTCGCCCTCGTCAACCATCTCCTCGAGGAGCCACCAGGCGAGTTCGATATGCTCGCTCTTCTCGACGTAGAACTCGGCGGGGACACCCAACTCCTCGAAGCGGTCGGGTTCGACCCACGTCTTCCCGTAGACGATGGTTCCGTCGTCGGTCACCTCGTCGAAGGGTCGCCGGACGTTCTGTGCCATCCGTTTGAGCCGGTTACGGTGTTGGGCGGCGTCCTTGAAGACGGAGGTACAGAAGTAGACCTTCTCGTGGTCACCCATCGTCTCCAGTATCTCGTGACTGCCCTCGACGGCACTCATGTGGCCCTCCCGGCGCTCGAAGCCCTCCGCCTGCATCCGCCGGTAGTTGCCGTCACTCATCTCGAACTCGTTTATGTTACAGAAGTCCGCCGCACCCTCGTCCAGAAACTCCAGAAACTCCGTCTCGCCACGGATACCGGGGATCTCGAAGGCGGGGGTGAGCCCCTCCTCGCGGGCGATGTAGAGGATCTCCTCCCACTCGGTGCCGTGAAGCTCCCCCCACAGCTCGAAGGGTGGGTGAAAACGAATCTCGTCGAGGCCTGCCTCGGCCAGCCGGCGCATGTTCTCGCGGCCGCCCGTAATACCGGTGTAGAGGTGGACGTGGTGGTCCTCGCCGAACTCGTCCTTCAACAGGGAGATATACCGGCAGGTCCGGTCGAGCACCTCCTGTGGCTCGCCGCCGGTGACCGACGACCCGAGGGCGTCCATCCGGCGGGCCTCGTCGATGAGGTCCTGGTCGCACTCGACCTTGCGCTCGTTGGCGTAGACGTCGGTGACGTTCTTGCGGTTCTCGCCGAGTGGACAGTAGAAACAGTCCCGCTGGTCACAGTAGCCGTAAACAAAGACGACCATCTTGCCGCCCTTGGCACACTGTTCGCAGCCTCGCGAATGCATCTATACACGTGTTCGTGTCCAGCATCAAAAGCCGTGCGGAACACCCACTTCGGGTAGCAACGTAACTCGGCCTCGCTGCCTCGCCGGCCGACACCGCGACAGGCTCGCACGGCACGCGGCCATAGAAAGATACTTTGCCGCGGATTCCGCCCACCCGAGTATGAGCTTCCAGCTCACAGACGAGCAACAGGCGGTCCGCAACGCGGTTCGCGAGTTCGGCGAGGAGGAGATCAAACCGGTCGCGCGGGAACACGACGAGACAAAGGAGTACCCCGAGGACCTGCGCCGGCAGGCGGCGGAACTGGACTTCGTCGCACCGGGTATCCCGATTGAGTACGGCGGCGCAGGGATGAACGCCCTCTCCTCGATGGTCGTCACCGAGGAGCTGTGGCGCGCCGACCCGGGCATCGGGAGCGCCATCGGCTCGGCCGGCTTCGGCACCGATATGATCATTGAGTACGGCGACGAGTGGATGAAAGAGGAGTGGCTCCCGCCGGTCGCCGCCGGGGACGCCGTCTCCTGTTCCTGTATCTCCGAGCCCGCCCACGGGTCCAACGTCGCGGGCATGGAGACCTACGCCGAACGGGACGGCGACGAGTACGTCCTCAACGGCAACAAGATGTGGATCACCAACGGCACTGTCGCCGACATCGGTGTCGTGATGGCGAAGACCGACCCCGGTGAGGGACACGCCGGTATCACCGCCTTTCTCGTGCCGACCGAGCGCGAGGGGTTCAAAACCGAGAAGATCGACAACAAGCTCGGCATCCGCGCCTCCGACCTCGGCGAGGTCATCCTCGACGACGTCCGCGTCTCCGAGGACAACATCATCGGCGAGAAAAACGAGGGGTTCTACCAGCTGATGGACTTTTTCGCCTCCGGCCGGACCGGTGTTGCCGCACAGGCCGTCGGTGTCGCCCAGGCAGCGCTGGACTCGGCACAGGACTACGCCGGCGAGCGCGAGCAGTTCGGCCAGAAGATCGGCGAGTTCCAGGCCATCCAGCACAAGATCGCCGAGATGGCCACCAACGTCGAGGCCGCCCGGTCGCTGACCTACCGGGCCGCCGCACAGATCGAGGAGGACAACGAGATGATGGCCGCGAAGCACGCCTCGATGGCGAAACTGTTCGCCTCCGAGCGTGCTGTCGACGTCGCCGACGAGGCCATCCAGGTGCACGGCGGCGCCGGCTTCGTCACCGACCACCCCGTCGAGCGCTACTACCGTGACGCCCGGATCAC
>JBLGCN010000022.1:0-13426 GCA_047617405.1 Natronomonas sp. | reverse complement strand
CCCGGAGCAGACGGGCGACCTCCCGGAGGTCGTCGTAGAGTGTGCCGAGCGCGGGCCAGTCGACCAGCGGGTCGACGTCCGCCGGCGCGGCGAGGTCGGTGGTGGCGGCGTCGAGTCGGTCCTCGACATCGGTCGCGGCAGCACCCTCCAGGACGGCGATGTCGTCGACCTCGACCTGTGGGTTGTCGTCCCGGGTTTCTACCGTCCCAGCAACACGAACTACGTCCCCAACCTCGGCCTCGGGGTAGGCGCGAACGCCGGCCTCCTCGAAGGCCGCACACGGCGTGATACCCGTCTCGTCACGGACCTGGAAGATGGTGGGGCCGCCGGTCTGTTTGGCCTGGACGACCCGCCCCTCGATGTGGCCGGCCTCGCCGACCGTCTCCTCTAGGTCTGCCATCGTCAGCCGGTTGCCGCGGCCGACGGTACGGGTCTCGTAGCCCGTGGCCTGGACCTCCTCGAAGCCGAGGTCGCCATCCTCGTGTATCGTGGTGAGTTCGACAACAAGCTCGTCCCCGACCTCGTAGCTGCCGACGAGATTCGAGGCGTGGACGAGCCCGGAGACCTCCGCGGCGATATCGACAAAGACGCCGTAGTCGACGACACCGTTGACCGTGGCGTGGTAGCGGGCTCCCTCCTCGACGTCGGAGACGGTACAGCCCGACCCGAGGTCGTAGACGACGGTGGCACCGTCGCCGGTGCCGTCTGCCTCAGACATATGTACTAGATGTGACGAGCGGGGCTTTTACCCTTCGGTCTCGGCTGCCGGCCGCTCCGGGCCCGTCGTCGGTGTGACTGCCCCACACTCCGGAACGCTTAGAAGGAGCGCGCACTCACCGGAGACCATGGGACTGTTTCGCTCGGGTGCGATTCTCGGCATCGCCGAGGAGGCACTCGAGTTCGCGCGCGAGGCCGCCCGCGACGCCCACCCCGACGAGTATATGGGGCTGCTCCGCGGCGAGGCAGCCTCGAATCTCGGCCTGGAGGAATCGGGGACTGTGCTGACGGAGGTGCTGGTCATCCCTGGCACCGAGACCAACCCCGTCAGCGCAACCGTCGACACGAACATGGTGCCAAACGACACGCGAGCCGCCGGGTCAGTCCACTCCCACCCTAACGGGGTACTCCGGCCCAGCGACGCCGACCTCGGGACGTTCGGGCGCAACCGGGTCCACATTATCCTCGGGGCCCCCTACGGCCCCGACGACTGGCAGGCCTACGACCGGAACGGACAGCGCACCGAACTGCCGGTCCTCGACGTTCCGCTGCCCGAGGAGGAGTTTTTCGACTTCACACAGGCCGACATCGACCGGCAACTGCGCGAGGAGGGGCTGGACACCGACCCCGGGGGGCGCGGGTGAGCCGATGACCGACCGCGCCGTTGCCCAGGGAACCTTCGACATCCTCCACCCCGGTCACGTCCATTATCTCCGGGAGGCCGCCGACATGGCCGACGAACTCCACGTTATCGTCGCCCGCAGAGAGAACGTCACCCACAAGGCGCCGCCCGTGGTCCCGGACCGCCAGCGTGTCGAGATGGTCGGCGCGCTTGAGGCCGTCGACAAGGCCCGTGTGGGCCACCCCGATGACTACTTTATTCCGATCGCCGACATCGACCCGTCGGTGATCGTCCTCGGCCACGACCAGCACCACGACGAGGAGGCCATCGCGGATGCACTCGCCGACCGCGGGCTGGACTGCAAGGTTGTGCGGGCCTCCGGCCGCGAAGGCCGCGAGGCGGAACTCCTCTCGACGGGGGCGATCATCGAGCGCGTGCTGCGGGAACGGCAGCCGGCCGACGACCAGACCACCCGCTCCCCGGAACGGGGGGACGACTGATGCGCGATTACCACGTCCACTCCAACTACTCCGACGGCGCCTTTCTGTTCGGGATGATTGCCGCCGCCGAGGACGCAGGACTGGACGCCGTGGGGGTTGCCGACCACTGTATCCTCCCGGCGAGTGAGCGCCAGCGTCACAACCGGAACGCGGTGGGGTTCACCCTCGACGCCACCCACGAGCGCCGCCGTGCGGCCATCAACCGGCTGGACGAGCGCCACGACCTCGAAGTGTATGACGCTGTCGAGATGGACTACGACACCCGCGCCGAGGAGAATATTGCCGACTTCCTCGCCGATGCGGGCTTTGACTACGCCATCGGCAGCGTCCACTCCGTCGACGACACGTTCGTCCAGTGGGACGGCGAGTTCGCCGACATGGACGACGGCGAACTCGACGCCTTTGTCGACGACTACTACGACGCACTCGTCGCCCTGGTCGAGTCGGAGCTGTTTGCCATCGCCGCACACCCGGACCTCGTCGAGCGGACCGAGTCACTCCGGGGGCGGTCGACGGTCGACCACTACCGCCGGGTCGCCGACGCCTTTACCGACTCCCGGACCGTCCCGGAGCTCAACGCCGGCCGGGCGCTCCGGGATATCGGTGTGGTCCACCCCGCCGACGAGTTTCTGGAGGCGCTGCTGGACCGCGGTGTTGACGTAACCCTCGGGACCGACGCCCACGCCCCCGAGGAGCTCGGGCCGCGGGCGGACTTTCTCAGCGAACGGGTCGCCGACCTGGGGACCGACCCTATCTCGCCGTTCGACACCGTCTGAGACGACCCGTGTCCGGGTCGGCTACAGTAACCCTTCGTCGTCCAGCCGGGTGACAGCCGCTCGGAGCCGCTCTTTGCTGTTTGCGTAGGAGACCCGCGCGTAGCCCGGCGAGCCAAAGGCGCTGCCGGGCACCGTGGCGACGTGGGCGTCCTCGATGGCCTGCTCGCACCAGGCCTGGTCATCGTCGGCGACGGCGGGCATCATGTAGAACGCGCCCTGTGGCGTCGGGACGCTCACCCCGTGGTCCCGGAGCAGGTCGACCAGCATATCCCGGCGCTCCTCGAAGGCGTTGCACATCTCCGTGACGGCGTCGTCGGTGTTCTCCAGGGCCTCGACCCCGGCGTGCTGGACGAAGTTGACCGCACAGGAGACGGAGTGGCTGTGGACCTTCCCGGCCTGGTCGACGATTGCCTCGGGGGCCGCAAAGTAGCCCAGCCGCCAGCCCGTCATCGAGTAGGCCTTCGAGAAGCCGTTGAGCGTCACCGTCCGGTCCTGCATGCCCGCAAGCGTCCCGAGGCTCGTGGCGGCCGCGCCGTCGTAGGTGACCTCCTTGTATATCTCGTCGGCAATGACGGTCACGTCGTGGTTTATTGCGATGTCCCGGACGCCCTCGAGAGCGGCGTCGGAGTAGACCGCCCCCGTCGGGTTGGACGGGGAGTTCACAACCAGCAGCTCGGTGTCGTCGGTGACCGCGTCCGTGAGTTCGCCGAGCGCGTCCTCCAGCCGGAAGTCGTACCGGGCGGTGTCCACCCGTGTCAGAGTACCGCCGGCGAGTCTCGCCATCGCCTCGTAGGAGACCCACGCCGGGTCCAGCAGAACAACCTCGTCACCGTCGTCGATGAGCGCCTGGAAGACCTCGTAGAGGGCCTGCTTGCCCCCAGGGGTGACCATCACGTTCTCCGGGCCGTAGAAGTCCAGCCCGTCGGCGGCGAGTTTGTCGGCGATGGCCTCCCGGAGTTCGGGGATCCCCTGTGAGGTGGTGTAGCCGGTCTTGCCGGCTTCCAGGGCCGCCTCGGCGGCGTCTTTGATGTTCTGTGGGGTGTCGAAGTCGGGTTCGCCGACACTGAGGTCGACGACATCGACGCCCTCTGCCTCGAGTGCACTTGCCTTGTTGCTGATTGCAAGCGTCGCACTCGGCGATACACGGTCGACGCGGTCTGCGAAGTCGAAGTTCATGGGTCGGGGTCTGAGTCCGGGTTGGGTGTCGGCCCGCGGCCGGATACCGGCTCGGCCGCGGTCGTCTGGTCGAGTTCCTCGACAGTGGCGATGGCGCTCTCGACGACCGTGCCGCCCTTCGGGACCCGCTCTTCAGCCTCGGCGTGGCTCATCCCGGGGCCGAGGATCCCACACATGACGGGCGTGTCGCGGTCGAGGCTGACGTCGGTCAGCCCCTGGGTGGCCGCCGTGGCGATCACCTGGTCGTGGTCGGTGTCCCCGGTGACCACCGCGCCGAGGACAACGACCGCGTCGATATCCTCGCGGCGGGCCAGCCGGTCGGCTGCCAGCGGCGTGTCGTAGGAACCTGGCACCGTGAGTTCCGCGACGACGGTGGCGTCGTGTTCGGCCGCAGCCTCGTGGGCGCGTTCGGCCATCCGCTCGACCACCGGCTCCCCGTCGCCCTTGTCGTACGCGGCGACGACCAGTCCGAGACGCACCATATCTCCTCGCCGGTCCCGGGCGATAAAAGCCCTGCCGTTTGTGCGAGATGGACCCCTCCAACCTACACATGTCTGCCACCCGATTCACCCGGCAGAAACCACAAGAACTCTACCTATCCGCCCCAGGTGAGCGGGTATGGAGCGTCGCGAGGCCGACGACGCGGCCGCCGACACCCCTCCCTCCGACGGGGACCCCTCCGCCGAGGACCCCCCGGCTGACGGGACACCCTCCGAGGCCGGCCCGGCCGACGAGCCGACACACCCGACACTCGAGCGCGTGTCAGCGGCGGCCGGCCGGGTGCGACTGTGGCAGGTGCTTGCCGCCGTCGTCGTCCTCGCGGCTCTCGTTCGGCTGGTCGCTCTCGACGCCCGGACGGCCCACTGGGACGAGGCCCGGGTCGCCCACTGGGTTGTCCACTACGACGAGTTCGGGCACTTCGCCTACCGCCCAATCGTCCACGGCCCGCTGGTCCAGCACGTCGACCAGGTGCTGGTCTCCACGCTGGGGACGACCGACTTCGCGGTCCGGCTGCCGGTCGCCCTGGTCGGCGCCGCCCTTCCTGGCACGGCCTATCTCTTTCGCGAGCATCTCGACCGCGACGAGGTGGTGGCGATGGCCCTCTTTCTCGCCGCCAACTCCGTGTTACTGTACTACTCGCGGTTCATGCGCAGCGATATCCTGGTCGCCACCTTCCTGTTCGCAGGGCTCGGGGTGTTGGTCCGGTACTACGACACCCGGCGGGTCCGGTATCTCTACGCCTTCGGGGCGCTTGCCGCACTCGGCTTCGCCTCAAAGGAGAACGCTGTCATCTACGTGCTGACCTGGGTTGGCGCCGCCGCGTTGCTCGCCGACGCTGGCCTTCACCGCCCACACACCTACCGGACGGGGCTCGAACGGGCCCGAAACTCCCGGCTCGGCCGGCTGGGGCACCTCCTCGTCGGTCTCCTGTTGGTCCCTGTCGACGGGGCCTCGACACTGCGCTCGCGACTGCGAACCCCGCGTGCGAGCGCGAAACGGTACCTGCGCTTTGGTGCCCACCTCGCCGGCGCCGCACTCGTCTTTGTCGGGGTGACCGTCTTTCTCTTTGCCCCCCGTGGGGACGGGCTCGCAGGCGTCTACCTGACCGAGGTCCCGCCGTGGGAGTCGACCGTCAGCACGGGGCTGTGGGAGGCCGTTGGCCGGCCGCTCGCGTTCCCGGGCTACGTCGTCGACGTGCTCTCCTACGCCGGGTGGGAGTACGTCAGTTGGTTCGGCCGCGGAGCGGCGTCGGGGGACGGCTCACTTCTCGACACCTACGCCACCTTCTTTGGCCAGTATCTCGAGGTACTCCTGCTCAACGCGACCGCCGTCGGTTGCTTCGCGCTCCTCGGTTTCCTGTACGAACGCTACGCCAGTCCCCGCTCGCGAAACCTCGTGATGCTCGCCGGCTACGCCGGGTTGGCTTCGATTGTCGGCTACCCCCTCGGGACCGATATCTTCGGGGCGTGGATCGTCGTCCACACCATCGTTCCCCTGTCGGTCCCGGCCGCGGTCGGGATCGTGCGGGTCTACCGGTGGGGCCGGGCCACGGCGCCCCGGAGTGATGCCGTCAGCGCCGCGCTGTTTGCCGGGCCGGCACTCCTTCTCGGCTACGCGGTCGTCCGGGTCCTCGCCGCCGGGATCCCCGTCCAGCCGACAAACCCCGTCCTCGACGTCACCTGGTTCCACGTCGGTGTGCTCGCAGCCCTGCTGGTCTCGGTCGCCCTCGTCGCCCGGGGTGGGCGCTTTTATGCCGACAGCGACACCGTAATAACAGGGGTGGTCGCCGGTCTGCTCCTGCTCACGACGCTACAGGTCGGGGCTGTCGGCGTCGGCTCGGTCTATCAGGAGCCGGCCGAGCGGGAGAACGTCCTCGTCCAGTACGCACAGCCGGCTGACAACCTGGAGCCGGTCGCCGACCGACTCGCCGCCGTCGCCGCCGAAAACGACGGTGGCCCCGATATGGTGGTCTACAGCGAGTCCGAGGAGAACTCGCTTGTCAGACAGGCCGGGGCGGACCAGTATCCGCTCTCCTTCCGGCCGGTCTGTACGAACTGGCCGGAGACACTCCCGCTGAACTGGTATATGATATCCGCGAACGCGACAGTCACCTGCGAGCGCCAGCAGTCAGAGGTGGTGAACCCGACGCCGACCGCCGACCTGCTGACCGGTGCGGACGGCCCGCCGCCGCTGGTGCTCGCGAAGCAGGGGCAACTCGACGACCTCGACGCCGACTTTGCCGCCCAGTACAACCGCTCGGTCTACGGTATCCGCTCCTTCGGCTCGGAGGTCACCCTCCTCGTTCACGAGGACTGGCAGGGGTGAGCGGCGACAACACCCCCTATTTCCGGTCAGTTCACGCGCGGGCTGAGTGCCGTCACGACCGTTCGGCCGACCGGCTTAGGGCTGTAGTATCCGCTCTGTCGCGTCCTCCGCGCCAACCGCCTCCGGAAAGACCACCGCGTCGATCGCCTCGTGGTCGCCGTACTCGCGCTCGTCGTCCGAACCGATCCGCATCACCGTCTTGATCGAGCGGGACCCAGTCTGGGCGATGTAGCAGGCGGCGACGTTGGCGTTCGTGTCGCCGGTGAGCGCGGCGAAGACATCAGCCTGCTCCATCGACATCTTCTGGAGCGTGTCCGGGGAGACGGCATCACCGATGACCACCTCGATCAGGTCGGAGTCGGGAACCCCGTTCGCGGTTGGTTCGTGACTCTCGATGACGGTCGCACTGTGACCGTCGTCGACGAGGTGGGCCGCGGTCTGTGCCCCGACGCGGCCACCGCCTGCGATTACGACGTGCATACAACAGTCACTCACGCCACGGTAATAAACCGTCTCCGTTGCTGGAAGTCACCCGGGTGCCCCGGCCGAGCGCCGCCCGTTCACGGGGTTACACGGGACCGCCCAGGCGGACACGCCTCGTGCCCGGCATAGCCCGGCCAGCCAGTTGTGGATACCAGGGCCCGGTTCCGGCAGCCCCCGTCTCGCTGCGCACACCCCACCCTGACGCGTGACACTTAAGAAGGTCGGTGGGGAACCGGAGATATGTCACTGGGGTCACCCGGCCCGACACTGGGCGTCGTCGGCGGCGGACAGCTCGGACGGATGCTCGGGGAGGCGGCCGGCCCGCTCGGCGTCGAGGTTGTCGTCTCGGACCCCACGCCCGACTGCCCGGCCGCGCCGGTCGTCCGCGACCAGGTCGTCGGCGACTTCGACGACGAGACCGCCATCCGCGACCTCGGCGAGCGAGCGGACTACCTCACCTTCGAAATCGAACTCGCCGACCCCGACGCGCTCGAGCGGGTCGCCGACGCGACGGGGACACCGGTCCACCCTGCCCCCGACACCCTCCGGGTCATCCAGGACAAACTCGTCCAGAAGCGCCGGCTACGGGAGGCTGGCGTGCCCGTGCCCGCGTTCCGGGCGGTCGACACCGAGACCGAACTCCGCGAAGCGCTTGAGGAGCTGGGGTATCCGGCGATGCTCAAGGCCCGGAAGGGCGGCTACGACGGCCGGGGAAACGCCCCCGTCGAGTCACCCGACGATGTCACCGAGGCCTTTGCCGCTATCGACGGCCCGGCGATGGTCGAGGAGTTCGTCGACTTCGAGCGCGAGCTGGCGGTGATGGGCTGTCTGGGCGACGACGAACGCGATACCTTCCCCGTGACGGAGACGGTCCACCGCGAGGAGATCCTCAGGGAGACGGTCTCGCCGGCCCGTACGTCCGAGGCCGTCCGGGAGCGTGCCCGGGATGTCGCCCGGGACGTGCTGGACGTGATGGAAGGGCGGGGCGTCTACGGGGTCGAACTGTTCGAGACCGGCGACGGGGCGGTCCTGCTCAACGAGGTCGCCCCCCGGCCGCACAACTCCGGGCACTGGACTATCGAGGGCTGTCACACCTCGCAGTTCGAGCAACACGTCCGCGCGGTGACCGGCCGCCCACTGGGCACGACCGACCGCCGTGTCCCGACGGCGAGCGCGAACATCCTGGGGGACGTGGCCGACCGGCAGGCGGCGACGCTCCGAGGGGTCGACGACGCCCTCGCCCGCGACCGGCTCGCGTTGCACTGGTACGGCAAGCAGGCGGTCTACCGGCTCCGGAAGATGGGTCACGTTACGCGTCCCGCCGCCGGCGAGGGTCGGGACCCGACGACGCTACTCGAGGCCGCGCGCGCGGCCCGGGACGCGCTGACCTTCCGGGGGTAGGTCGCCCGCCGACACACGGGAGTACGAACGCTTACAGGCGCGACCCACCCACCGTCGGGCATGACCGACACCGTTCAGTCCCTGGTCGACCAGTTTCACGAGCAGGCGGCGATGGACCGTCCGGACGCCGAGACACCCGAGATCGGGGTGATTATGGGCTCGGACTCGGACCTTGCGGTGATGGCCGGCTCCGAGACGGGCCGGCCCGGCGCCCACGACGCCCTGACCGAACACCTTGGGTTTGCGGAGCAGACTGACTACGAGCACCCGCCCGACGCCCGGTTTACCTTCGAGACGTTCGTCGTCTCGGCCCACCGGACGCCGGACCTGCTGTACGCCTACGCCGAGACGGCCGAGGCCCGCGGACTCGACGTTGTTATCGCCGGCGCCGGGGGGAAGTCGGCAGACCTGCCGAATATGACCGCCTCCGTCGCCTACCCGCTGCCCGTCGTCGGTGTGCCCGTTCAGGAGAAATCCGTCGACTCGGTGATCGGGATGCCCCAGGGCGCACCGCTGGTCGCCGTCGACGCCGGCAAGTCCTTCAACGCGGCGCTGTCGGCGGTTCAGATACTCGCACGCCAGCACGACGAACTGCGCGAGCGCCTCGTGGCGTACCACGAGGGGCTACGCGAGGGGGTCGGGACGGTCTCGCGGGCCCTCCACGAGCGCGGCACACCCGGGTTCCGCGAGCACCACGGGGAGTAGCCGGGCAGGGTGGCGGTCCGTCGTGACAGTCACAGACGGGTGACGGGGCGGAAATGAACCCTTATATGGAGGCACTCCAAAAGGTCGGACGATAGGAGACACCGGTATGACAAACGCATGGATCGCCATCGGGGCACTCGCCGCAGTCGCCGTCATCATCCCGTTGAGCATGATGCTCATCTCGTGGCTGTTGCGACCGAGCGTCCCGGAGCAGGGAAAACGCGCCACCTACGAGAGCGGCGAGATTCCAACGGGCTCCAGCAGGTCGATCAAGTTCAACATTCAATACTACATGGTCGCCCTGCTGTTCGTCGTCTTCGACATCGAGACCGTCCTGATCTTCCCGTGGACTGTCATCTACAGTGACGCCATCGAGCAGGTCGGGCTGTTCAGGGCGCTGGTCCCGATGCTCGTGTTTATCGGGATCCTCGTCGTCGGGCTCGCGTGGGCGTGGCGGAACGGCGCTGTCGAGTGGGTCCGCAGCGAGCGGGCCGAGGAACAGCGCATCGAGCGGACCGAAGGATAATGAGCAAAAACGAACTTCACGACACGCTGGACCAGGCACAGAGCACACAGGAGGCACGGATGGGTGAGGGCGTCGACAGCCGCTTCAACTCGAAGCTCCGGGAGGCATTCGGGTCGACCCCGTTTATTCTGACCAAGTTCGACAAGTTCATGAACTGGGTCCGGGGGTCCTCGATGTTCATGCTCCTCTTCGGGATCGCCTGCTGTTCTATCGAGATGATGCACACCTACGCGGTCAAACACGACCTCGACCGCTTTGGGGCGGGTGTTCCCCGCGCGTCACCGCGACAGGCCGACGTGATCATCGTCCCCGGGACGATCGTCTCGAAGTTCGCCCCCCGGATGAAGCGGGTCTACGACCAGATGCCCGAGCCGAAGTTCGTCGTCTCGATGGGGTCGTGTACCATCTCGGGTGGCCCGTTCCAGGAGGGGTACAACGTCATCAAGGGCGTCGAGGAGGTCATCCCCGTCGACATCCACGTCCCCGGGTGTCCGCCCCGCCCCGAGGCGCTGATCTACGGGATCGCCAAGCTCCAGGAGCGGATCGCCAACGGCGAGACCTCCCCGGTCACGGTCAAACCGTACGAGCTGGAGCAGTTCGGCGACCTGGAACAGGACGAGCTGGTGACAAAGCTGGCCGACCAGGTCGACGAGGACGACCTGGTGATGCGGTACAACTGGGCCGATTCGGCGTAACCAACACATGAGTCTCGAACAACCACGGCAACCGGACGCGGGGGTAACGCCTGAGGGTGACCTCGACTACGACGAGCTTGCGGACCTCCTCGGCGAGCGGGTGCTCGACCGGGAGGAACACATCAACGCCGAGGGGTTCGTGGTCCGCCCCGACGAGGTGGAGGACACCCTCTCGACGCTCAAACAGGAGGCGGGCTTTGACCACCTCTCCTGTGTCACCGCACAGGACTACCAGGACCGCTACGAGTCGATCTACCACCTCAAGAAGTACGATGACCCGACCCAGGAGCTGTCGGTCGTCGTGCCGACGACTCGTGACGACCCGACGAGTGAGTCCGCCGCCGGGGTCTTCGATACCGCCGACTGGCAGGAGCGGGAGGCCTTCGACCTCGTCGGCGTCGACTACGAGGGCCACCCCGACCCCCGTCGTATTCTCCTGCCCGAGACCTGGCAGGGTCACCCCCTCTCACAGGACTACAACCAGGACAAGCCACAGATCGTCCCGCTGCGCGAGCACGCCAACCCCACCGAGGAGCGGACGAACGTCCCACAGGAGTCCGACACGATGTTCATCAACATCGGACCCCACCACCCCGCGACCCACGGTGTGCTCCACATCAAGACGACGCTGGACGGCGAGCAGGTCGCCAATATCGACCCGGACATCGGCTATCTCCACCGCTGTGAGGAGCAGATGTGCCAGCAGTCGACCTACCGCCACCAGATCATGCCCTACCCCGACCGGTGGGACTACATCTCGGCGGGCATCCTCAACGAGTGGGCCTACGCCCGCGCCGCCGAGGACATGGCCGACCTGGCCGTGCCGGAGTACGCCCAGGTCATCCGGACGATGTCCGCGGAGCTGTGCCGGATCGCCGCGCATCTGCTGGCGGTCGGCACCTTCGCGCTCGACATCTACGGTGACTTTACCGCCATCTTCATGTACGCCATCCGGGACCGCGAGGTCATCCAGAACCTGCTTGAGGACCTGACCGGTCAGCGGCTGATGTTCAACTACCTCCGGCTGGGCGGCGTCGCCTGGGACCTGCCCGAGCCCCGCGAGGAGTACTTCGAGAGCGTGCGTGACTTTCTCGACGAGTGGCCCTCCCGGCTCGAGGAGTACCACAACCTCCTGACCTCGAACGAGCTGTTCCAGATGCGTGTGGTCGACACCGGGGTTCTCCCGCCGGAGGAGGCAAAGTCCTACGGCGCGACCGGCCCGGTCGCCCGCGGGTCAGGGGTCGACTACGACCTGCGCCGGGACGACCCCTACGGCTACTACGACCAGCTCGACTGGAACGTCGTCACCGACGAGGGCTGTGACAACTTCGCACGGGCCTCGGTGCGGCTCCGGGAGATGGAGGAGTCCGCCCGGATCATCGAGCAGTGTGTCGACCTGCTCGAGGACTGGCCGGAGGACGAACGGGAAATCCAGTCGAACGTCCCCCGCACCCTCAAACCCGACCCTGACACGGAGATCTACCGGGCCGTCGAGGGGGCAAAAGGCGAGCTGGGGATCTACATGCGCTCGGACGGGACCGACAAGCCCGCCCGGTTCAAGATCCGTAGCCCCTGCTTCTGTAACCTCCAGACGCTGCCGGTGATGGCCGAGGGTGAGTATATCCCCGATATGATCGCCGCGCTGGGCAGCCTGGATATTGTCCTGGGCGAGGTAGACAGATAGATGACACTGCCGGAGACGCTCAACGGGCTGTTGCCGATCGGCGGGCTCGCCGGCGAGGTGGTTGCGGCGGTCATCGGCGCCGCACTCATCGGCACGATCATGCTCACGAACACCGCGGTGGCGGGGCCGTGGGCAAAGCGGAAGATCACCGCGAAGTTCACCGACCGGATCGCGGTCAACCGTGTCGGGCCGGCCGGTCTGTTGATCATCGTCGCCGACGCCGTCCGGCTGCTCGCGAAGGAGCTGATCGTCCCGGAGGGTGTCGACCGGCCGGCCTGGGACCTCGCACCGCTTCTGATCGCCTCCTCGGCGCTGCTCGGCTTTGCCGTGATCCCAATGGGGAGTGGCCTGCAACTCGCCGACCCCGAGGTCGGGCTGGCCTTTGTCTTTGCCGTCGCGTCGATGGCGTCGCTGGGGCTGGTGATGGCCGGCTACGCGTCGAACAACAAGTTCTCATTTCTGGGCGGGCTGCGGGCGGTCGCACAGAATCTCGCCTACGAGATCCCGCTCGTGTTGACGGGTGCGTCGGTGGTCCTGTTCACCGGCACACTCCGGATGTCGGAGATCGTCGCCGCCCAGCAGGGCGCGCTGTTCACCCTCGGCCCGGTTGCGATCCCCTCGTGGTTCGCCTTCGTCAACCCATTTGCCTTCGTGCTGTTTATGATCGCGAATCTCGCGGAGGTGGGCCGGAACCCCTTCGATATCCCGGAGGCGCCGACGGAGATCGTCGCCGGCTACCAGACCGAATACTCGTCGGTGTACTTCGTGCTCGTCTATCTGGGGGAGTTCGTGCATATCTTCCTCGGCGGCGCCATCGCGGCGACGCTGTTTCTGGGCGGGCCTGCCGGCCCGATACTGCCGGGCTTTGTGTGGTTTCTGATCAAGATCTGGGCGGTGTTTCTGTTCACCCAGTGGGCGCGGTCGGCGCTCCCCCGGGTGCGGATCGACCAGCTCATCCAGATCGGCTGGAAGGGGATGCTCGTGCTCTCCTTTGCCAATCTGGTGCTGACTGCGGTGGTCGTGGGAGCAATCGCGTAAGGAGAAAACAATGATAGGCATACTCAAATCGATGGCAACGACGATGAAACACGCACTCGACGGCTCGACGTTCACCGTCGAGTACCCCGAAGAGGAGCCGGAGGTCTCCCCGCGGTTCAGGGGGGTCCACAAGTTCAGCCAGGAGCGGTGTATCTGGTGTCGGCAGTGCGAGAACGTCTGTCCGAACGACACCATCCAGATCGTCATGGACGAACAGCGCAACGGCGAGCAGTACAACCTCCACATCGGCCAGTGTATCTACTGTCGGCTCTGCGAG
>JBLGCN010000021.1:0-13504 GCA_047617405.1 Natronomonas sp. | reverse complement strand
TTGCGTTTGCCGCCGAGCCCTGGAAACACATCCACCCCGGACTCGGCGGCTGGATCGACGGTGTCGCCTCCGCGGCCGTCCTCACCCGGCTGGTTGCCGCCGAGGGCCTGGACACGCTCCGGGCACCGGTGACCGAGCGACCGTACCGGAAGCTGTCGGTCCCGTGCCCGGACGACCGGAAGGCCACGGCGATGACGGCACTAGAGGAGGCCCTGCCCGGGGTCTTTCCGGAGGCGGGTGTCAACACCGACCACGGGGTTAGACTCGACCTGCCCGACGGCTCGTGGACGCTCGTCAGACCCAGCGGGACCGAACCCTATCTCAGGATATACGCCGAAAGTGAAGATGTCGACGCGCTCGTGACGACCGTTCGGGAGCGTGTCGAGGCGGCCCTCGAGTGATCAGAGGCCGCTGACGAAGATAGTGACCCACTGCGAGAGGTCCTCCCGCTCGGTGACCTCGACGCTCGTGACCCACTTGACCCACTGAAATCCCCGCCGGCCCGGCGCGACCAGCCGCAGGGGGGCGCCGTGGTCGTGCGTCAGCCGGTCGCCGCCGACGTGGGTGGCCAGCAGGCATCCCCGGGCCTCCGCCATCGGGACGGACCACTTGTAGCCGGTCACGGACCGAAAGCGGACCCACTCCCCCTCGGAGGCGGGGGTCGAGCGGTCGAGCAGCTCGCCGACCCTGACCCCCTGCCACTCGCGCTCGGCGTACCAGCCACTCGTGCAGTCGAGCACCGCGGTCTCTGCCTCGCTCGCGCCCTCGAGCAACTGGTCGTAGCCGTAGCTCGTCTCCGACTCGACTGCGCCACCCACGGAGAGCTGCCACCTGTCGGTGTCGACGGGGTCGGGGTCGTCGGCGACCCAGGAAGTGACGGGGAAGTCGTTGCCCGCGCCGCCGGCCTCCTTCGACCCGGTGAACCGCCGGCCAGCCCCGGCAAACGCCTGCTGGAGCCGCCAGATGACCGTCCCACCGGCCAGCAGGGCGCCAAACTGGAGTGCGCTGCGCCGGCCCTCCCGTTCGACCTCGGTCCGGCGGGGCCACCGGAAGCGGTGTCGGAAGTGCCACACCAACACCGGGACGACCAGCGCCCCCAGTAGCATATGTACCGTGAGGAGGGTGAAGGGGCCGACCCAGACCAGGCCGGCAAAGACCCAGTAGACGCCGGTGACGAGCGCGGCGAGCGCGAGGACGGCGAGGAGTACCGAGACGGGGGTTCCCCGGTCCCAGGCTCTCGACCGGGTCAGACGAGGCCGGACCCGCCGGAGTTTGAACCCCACCAGGACGGCAAGGACGAGTCCGCCGACCGAGTGGAGGGCAAACAGCCACGCGCCCCCCGGGGTGCCGGTCACCAGACTCACGAGCCCTGTAACCACCAGCGCCGCGACCGAGACGAGGATACCCCAGTCGACGAGGCTCGCGGGCGGCTCGAGGCGGGACCGCTGCGTCATAGCTCCCCGTAGGACCCGGACGGTCTTGATTCGTTGGGCGGCGGTCGGCGCTACACGGCCTCGCGTGGCGGTGGGTATTTGCCCGGCCGGCCCCACGACCGGCCATGCAGGAGTTGCTCGCCGCGGCACGGGAGGCCTACGAGGCCGCGTACGTCCCCTACTCGGAGTACGCGGTCGGGGCCGCACTCCGGGCCGACGACGGCACCGTCTACACGGGCTGTAACGTCGAGAACGCAAACTACTCGAACAGCCTTCACGCCGAGGAGGTGGCGGTCGGGAGCGCGGTCGCCGACGGCCACCGCTCCTTCGAGGCGCTTGCTGTGAGTTCGGCCGCCCGCGACGGTGTCACCCCCTGTGGGATGTGTCGTCAGACCCTTGCCGAGTTCTGTGACGAGGGTTTTGTGATCGTCTGTGACGGTGACGACCACACCACACACCGGCTCGGCGACCTCCTCCCGGATACCATCACCCGCGAACACCTCGACACATGAGCGGGGAGAGCCACGACGACACCGACGACGAGGTCGGCGAGGGCGACGCCCAGTACCACCTGGCGGTCAGGGACGACGAGGTAGCCGACGCGGTCCTCCTGCCCGGTGACCCCGACCGCGTCGGGAAAGTCACCGAGGAGTGGGACGAGGCGACGGTTGTCGCCGACCACCGCGAGTACCGGACGGCCACCGGCACACACGACGGAACGCCGATATCGGTCACATCGACCGGGATCGGCTCGCCCTCCGCGGCCATCGCGGTCGAGGAGCTGGCCCGCGTCGGCGCGGACACGCTCATCCGTGTGGGGTCGTGTGGCGGGATCCAGCCCGAGACCGACATCGGTGACCTCGTGATCACGAGTGGGGCGGTCCGTCAGGAGGGCACGAGCGCCGAGTACATCCGCGATGACTACCCGGCTGTGGCGGACCACGCGGTCGTCGCCGCCCTCGCCGCGGCGGCCGAGCGGCTGGACTACGACTACCACGTCGGGCTCACGGCCTCGACGGACTCCTTCTACGCGGGCCAGAGCCGCGACGGCTTCGAGGGCTTTCGCGCCCGGGGCAGCGAGGACGACATCGAGGAACTCGTCGCGGCCGGCGTCCTGAACTTCGAGATGGAGGCAAGCGCGATCCTCACGCTCGCGAACGTCTACGGGCTCCGGGCCGGCGCGGTCTGTACGGTCTACGCCGACCGCACCACAGGCGAGTTCCGCGTCGAGGGTGAGCGCCGTGCCGCCCGTACGGCGAGCCTGGCCGTCTCGCTGCTCGCTGAGATGGACGAACGGGTCGAGGGGTCCGGCGCCGACGCCTGGCATGCGGGGCTCGGCGTCGACAGTTGAGCGGCGGCCACAAGCATCGATACGGCACAGGCGCACAACCCACTACTGACGGGCGAGACGGGCCGGTAGGTCGTTAATGCCGACGGGATACCCGGTGGCGGTTACATATCCGACCAGGCTGACAGCGCCCGGCCGGTCGAGGAGACGTCGCGGATCCAGCGTGCGGCGATAGCCTTCTTGAGGAACTTCGCGGCGAAGCCGCCGAAGGTGTCGACGAAGGGGACGATGAACACGTCGTGGGCAACGGCTGACTCGCCGACCGAGACGACCGTCCCCTTGTCCTTGTGTGTCCACTTCGTGAGCGGCTGGTCACGGATGGCACGGGCAATATTCCTGCCGACCACCTCGGCGGCCTGCCAGGCGGCCTGGGCGGTCGGCGGGGCCTCCTGTTCCCCGGGCTGGTCGACCAGCGCCGCGTCGCCGAGTGCGAACACCCGCTCGTCCTCGGTCTGGAAGTCCTGTTCGGCGTAGAACCGGTGTGAGCGCTCGTCCTTGTCGACCCCGCAACTCTCCGCGGCCTCCCGGCCGGTGATCCCGCCGGTCCAGACCAGCACGTCGTAGGTGAGTTCGGTGTCCTCGCCGACGTAGACAGCGTCCTCGTCGACCTCGCCGATGAACTCGCCGGTCATGATGTTGACGTCCCGGGCTTCAAGCCGCCTGCGCAGGGCGTTCTGGATGCTGGGGTCGTTGCCGGGGAAGACCTCGTCGAGGCCCTCGACGAGGTGGATGTCGACCGGGACACCGTGCTCGTCACGGTACTCCGCGACCTCGCCGGCGGTCTGGATGCCCGAGAGACCGGCGCCGCCGACGACCACCTGTGCCGGGTCATCGGGGGTCGCGTCCCCTGTGGCCTGCTCCAGGTCCTCGTGTATCTCTAGCGCGTCGTCGAGACACTTGAGGGTGTGAGCGTGCTCCTCGAGCCCCTCGATCCCGAAGAACGCGGTTCGCGAACCGATCGCCACGAGAACGTAGTCGTAGTCGATCGTTCGCTCGTCCTCGAGGTGGACGGTCCGCTCGTCGACGTCGACGTCGGCAACCCGCGCCTGGATGAACTCGGTGTCGGGGGCCTTGATCTCCTCGACGGGAATCGTCACCTTCTCCTTTATACTCGGGTCGCGGATACAGCGGTGGGATTCGTGGAGGACGAGGTGGTGGCCGACGTCTGACACCCAGGTGATGTCGGCCTCGCCGTTGAGTGTGGACTGGAGGCTCTTTACCGCCCCAGCCCCACCATACCCCGAACCGAGCACGACGACCTGTTCTGCCATACCTTCGACTTGTAGTGCGGCGATACAAAGCCTACGGAATCCCGGGCCAGAGTGGTGTGGTACCGACCCACGCGCGGTTCTCGTCCGGCTCCCCGCCTCAGTGTGCGGGCTCCTCGACAGGCGCCTGCATATCGTCGATGGTCAGGATGAGCACGTTGTTGGTGTCGTCTTTCCCCTCGAGGGTGCCGATGATCTGCAGCTTCGAGAGCGGCGTCGGGCCGACGGTCACCTTGTCACTCTCGTGGAAGTTTCCGACAGGCCCGCGGAGCTTGATCTCCGCGCGGCAGGCCTCCGGGTGGTGGACGCTCGTCAGGTCGATCTCCTCGACGTTTGCCTCCCCGACGAGGTCGCCGTTGTGAAAGAGCGGCACGTCCGCGGCGTGGTCGAGGTCCTGGATCTGCAGGGCGTCGTAGGCCTTTGCTGTCGGCTTGTAGCCACCTTTTGGGCCTGGTACCCCCTCGACCAGCTGGAGGGCCTTCAGACTCTGCATCTGGTTGCGGATCGTCCCGGGGTTGCGGTTGACCTGGTTGGCGATCGCCTCACCCTTTACCGCGGTCTCGTCGTCCTGGTAGAGATTGACAAGTTCCTGGAGGATACTCTGCTGGCTCGGTGTGAGTTCGATTGATGACATGACGTACTGTTTGCTGCTTGTTTCCTTAAACCCGGCGGTGACCCGACCGAACCTGCCGAGTCCGGCGGTTTCGGGTGACTGCTCACGTCCGTGCGCGCCGGGTTATGTGGACCCGCCGTCGGACCACCGGTCACCCGGCTCTGGCCTGTCTGCTGCCCTCCCGAGGACAGGGGGCGCGACCGGGGACCTGGGATCCGAACGTTCTTGTCGTGCCCGCCGATTCCACGACTATGCAGGGTGCTCGCGTGCTCGTTACCGGCGGTGCGGGATTTATTGGCTCGAATCTCGCCAACCGCCTTGCCCCCGACAACGATGTCATCGCTCTCGACGACCGCTATCTCGGGACGCCAGAGAACCTCGACGACAGCGTCGAGTTCGTCGAGGGAAGTGTGCTCGACGACGACCTCCCGACCGACGTCGACGTGGTCGTTCACCTCGCCGCGCTCTCCTCGTACAAGATGCACGAGGACGACCCCACCCGTGGGGCTCGCGTCAACATCGAGGGCTTTGTCAACACCGTCGACCAGGCCCGCCGGGACGGCTGTGAGCACGTCGTTTACGCCTCGACATCCTCGATCTACGGCTCCCGGACCGAGCCCTCACCGGAGGAGATGTCCGTCACGACAAACACCGCCTACGAGGCCTCGAAGCTCGGCCGGGAGCGCTACGGCGAGTATTTCCACAACCACTACGGGATGACGACCTGTGGGCTGCGCTTTTTTTCGGTCTACCAGGGCTACGGCGGTGCCGAGGAGCACAAAGGCGAGTACGCTAACCTGATCGCCCAGTTCGCCGACGACATCGCCAACGGCCGCTCGCCGGAGATCTGGGGCGACGGCACCCAGACCCGCGACTTCACCCACGTCGACGATATCGTCCGCGGGGTCGAACTCGCCGCCGACCACGAGTGCCAGGGGGTCTACAATCTCGGCACCGGCCAGCAGTACAGCTTCAACGAACTTGTCGACCGCCTCAACGACATCCTCGGCACCGACGTCGAGCCGACGTACGCGGAGGGGTACATGCCCGACCACGTCTACGTCCATGACACCATGGCCGACGCCACGAAGATCCGCGAGGCCACCGGCTGGGAGCCCGAGACCGGCTTCGAGGAGGGGCTCCGCCGGGTCTGCGCACAGTACGACTGACACCGACGCCCACAGCTCCGGGCGTGTCAGGTGTGCCGGCCGCGGGTCACGCCCACACGAGGGCCCCACACCCAAATCTACGACCCCGCCCGGCCGACGCGTCCCCCGAACGGCCGGGCCGCAACCGGCCGGCGGGGGACGGGCGAGGGCATTAGTGTCACCAGGTCCAACGAGTCAGTATGAGCCTCCTCACAGAACCGTTTCTCGACGACGACGAGGACGCGGCGGCCGTCCAGGCCTACGCGGCGGCTGGGGCGCGCACAGGCGCGTCACTCGGTGCCCGGACGGGACCGGTCGGCGCGGGTGTCGGGGCAGGTCTCGGCGGCGCAGCCGGGTACCTCGTCGGCTACGGCGTGACCGGCGTTGCTCCCGGCACCGACCCCGACGCCCAGGACCGGGCGACCGACGACACCGACGGCCCGGTGACGGTCACTGTCACCGAGGAGAGTACCGGAGCGGACTGACTCGCTGTGGGTGTTCCGGGTTCCGGGTGTGTCGATGCGCACCCTGGCTCGTGCCTCACACAACCTGGGGCCGCTACTCGGCCGCGTCCTCCTCGCCGCCCGGCAGGACCGTCACGCTCGCGACGGCGTCGCCGTCCTCGACCTCCATCACGTTCACACCCTTGGTGTTCCGGCCGACCGTCGAGATATCCCCGACGGGACACCGCATCACCTGCCCGCCCTCGCTCATGACCACAATGTGGTCGTCGGCTGCGACGGTCTTTGCGGTCGTGACGGGGCCGTTTCGCTCGTCGGTTTTGATGTCGACTAGCCCCTTCCCGTACCGGGACTGGGGGCGGTACTCCGGGAGGGGGGTGCGCTTGCCGTACCCCCGCTCTGTGACCGTGAGCAGCGCCCGCTTGTCGGCGTCGTCCGTGGCGACCATCGCGGCCACACGGTCGCCGTCACGGAGTTCGACCCCGCGGACCCCGCGTGCGGTCCGGCCCATCTCGCGGACCTCGCTCTCGTCGAAGCGGATCGTCATCCCGGCCTCGGTGGCGATGACTAGGTCGCGGCTGCCGTCGGTGAGCCCGACGTCGACCAGTTCGTCCCCCTCGTCGAGGCTGGCTGCGATGATCCCCGTCGAGAGGATGTTCTCGAACGCCCCGCAGGACGCACGCTTGACATAGCCCTGCCGGGTGACCATCGTGATACACTCCTCGGCGTCGAACTCGCTGGTGCTGACGACCGCGGTGACCTCCTCGTCGTCGTCCAGGTCGATGAGGTTGACCGCGGACTTTCCCCGCGCGGTGCGGGACATCTCGGGGACCTCGTAGGTCTTCAACCGGTAGACCTGCCCGTGGTTGGTGAAACACAGCAGGTAGTCGTGGCTGTTGGCGCGGAAGACCTTCGAGACCCGGTCACCGTCCTTCGGGTCGCCGCCGATGATCCCCTTGCCGCCACGGTTCTGCGGGTCGAAGGTGTCGGCGGGCATCCGCTTGATGTAGTCCTGCTCGGTAACGGCCACCAGACAGTCCTCCTCGGGGATGAGGTCCTCGTGGGTGACCTGCCCCTCGGCCTCTATGACCGCCGTCCGACGGTCGTCGTCGTACTCCGCCTTGATCTCCTGTAACTCCGACTTGATCACGCCGAGCAGCTTTGCCTCGTCGGCCAGGACGGACTCGAGGTACTCGATGGTCTCCTGGACAGTCTCGTACTCCTCGGCGATCTCGGCCTCCTCCATCGACGTCAGCGAGCCGAGTTGCATCCGCACGATGTGCTCGGCCTGTGGCTCCGAGAGGTCGAAGTCGGTCTGCAGGGCCTCGATGGCGGCCGAGCGGTCGTCACTGCTCCGGATGGTCTCGACGACGTCTTCGACCTGTTCGAGCGCCGCCAACCGCCCCTCCAGGATGTGTGCGCGGTCCTCGGCCTCCGCGAGGTCGTGTTCGGAGCGCCGGCGGACGACCTCCGTGCGGTGGGCGACGTACGCCGCCAGCGTCTCCTTCAGGTCCAACACCTCGGGCTGGCCGTCGACCAGCGCGATGTTGGTGACCCCGAAGGTGGACTCGAGGTGGTGTTCGAGCAGCTGGTTCTCGACGACGTCGGCGTTGGCCCCGCGCTTGAGTTCGATGACGATCCGGACGCCGTTGCGGTCGGACTCGTCGCGCAGATCGGCGACCCCCTCGATGGTGCCCTCAGTGACGTCCTCGGCAATCCGCTCGACGACGCGGGCCTTGTTCTCCTGGTAGGGGAGTTCGGTGACGACGATCCGCCCCTCGTCGGGCTGGGTCTCGTACTCGGCGCGCACCCGTAGACGGCCCCGGCCGGTCGTGTACGCCGAGTAGATGTCGTCGCTGCCGACAATATTCCCGCCGGTTGGAAAGTCGGGGCCCTTGATGTGTTCCATCAGGTCCTCCACCGCACAGCCGGGGTTGTCGATGAGGTGGACCGTGGCGTCGACGACCTCGCCGAGATTGTGCGGCGGGATGTTGGTCGACATCCCGACCGCGATGCCCGAGGAGCCGTTGACCAGCAGGTTCGGGAACCGTGCGGGGAGCACGTCGGGTTCGGTCAGCCGGTCGTCGTAGTTCGACACGAAGTCGACGGTGTCCTTCTCGATGTCGGTCAGCAGTTCCTCGGCGATAGCGGCCATCCGTGCTTCGGTGTACCGCATCGCGGCGGCCGGGTCGCCGTCCATCGACCCGAAGTTGCCCTGGCCGTCGACCAGCGGATACCGCATCGAGAAGTCCTGGGCCATCCGCACCAGTGTGTCGTAGATCGCGGAGTCACCGTGTGGGTGATAGTCACCCATCGTCTCGCCGACGACCGAGGAGGACTTGCGGTGGGCCGAGCCCGACCGCACCCCCAGCTCCGACATCGCGTAGAGGATTCGCCGGTGGACGGGCTTGAGCCCGTCCCGGACATCAGGCAGCGCCCGGCCCGCGATGACGCTCATCGCGTAGTCGATGTAGGACTGCTCCATCTCGTCCTCGATGCGGACCTGTTCGACGTTTGCCGCGGGGGCCGCGTCGGGGATCTCCTCGGGCAGGTCCGAGCTCATATGTCGACCCAGTCGGCCTCGGGGGAGTGTTCCTTGATGAACTCCTTGCGGGGCTCGACGGCGTCACCCATCAACACGGAGAACATCCGGTCGGCCGCGGCGGCGTCCTCGACGGTGACCTGCTTGAGATACCGGGCCTCGGGGTCCATTGTCGTGTCCCACAGCTGCTGTGGGTTCATCTCCCCCAGACCCTTGAACCGCTGGACCTGGCTGGGGTTCCCGTTACACCGCTCGGCGACGATCTCGTCGCGTTCGGCCTCCGTCATCGCGTCGTAGGTCTCGCCACGGTACCGGACCCTGTACAGTGGGGGCTGGGCGGCGTAGACGTAGCCCGCCTCGAGCAGCGGCTGCATGTGCCGGTAGAACAGCGTCAGCAGGAGCGTCCGGATGTGTGCGCCGTCGACGTCGGCGTCCGTCATGAGGATGACGTTCTCGTAGCGGGCCTCCTCGATGTCGAACTCGTCGCCGATGCCGGTCCCGAGTGCCGTGATGAGATTGCGGATCTCGTTGTTCTCGAGGATACGGTCCAGCCGGTGTTTCTCGACGTTGAGGATCTTCCCGCGGATGGGGAGAATGGCCTGAAACTCCGGATTTCGGCCCTGCTTTGCCGACCCGCCGGCGGAGTCACCCTCCACGACGAACAGCTCGGACTCCCCGGGGTCACGGGTCTGACAGTCCGCGAGCTTCCCCGGGAGCGCGGTCGACTCCAGCGCGGACTTCCGGCGGGTCAGCTCCTCGGCCTTCTGGGCGGCCTTGCGGGCCTTTGCGGCCTCGACGGCCTTCGAGACGATGGTCTCGGCGGTGTCGGGGTGTTCCTCGAAGTAGGTGCCAAGGTGCTCGTGGACGGCCGACTCGACGATCCCCCGGACCTCGCTGTTGCCGAGTTTGGTCTTCGTCTGGCCCTCGAACTGTGGGTCGGGGTGTTTGACCGAGAGGACCGCGGTGAGCCCCTCGCGGATGTCGTCGCCTTTGAGGGTGTCGTCCAGGTCGCGCAGGAGGCTGTGTTCCTTTGCGTAGTCGTTGACGACCCGCGTCAGGGCCGTCTTGAACCCAGTGAGGTGGGTGCCCCCTTCACGGGTGTTGATGTTGTTCGCGAAGGCGTGTAACGAACCCTGGAGCTCGTCGGTGGCCTGCATCGCCACCTCCACCTCGACGACCCCTTCGCCGACGGACCCCTCGGTGTCGAAGTAGATAACCTCACTGTGTAGTGGGCTCTTTGTCTCGTTGAGGTAGGCGACGAACTCCCTGATCCCGCCCTCGTACTCGAAGGCAGTCTCGCGGTCAGCACGCTCGTCATGGAGCCCGATCGCCACCCCGGAGTTGAGAAAGGCAAGCTCCCGCAGCCGGGTCTCGAGCGTCGAGAAGACGAAGTCAGTGGTCTCGAAGATCTCGTCGTCGGGCCAGAAGCGTAGCTCCGTCCCCGTCCCCTCCTCGGGGCGCATATCCCGCTCGCGTCTGAGGTCGAACTCGGGGTCACCCCGCTCGAACCGCTGGCGCCAGACGGCCCCGTCACGCTTGACTGTCACCTCCAGCCACTTCGAGAGGGCGTTGACCACGGAGATGCCGACACCGTGGAGCCCGCCGGAGACCTGGTATGACTTGTTGTCGAACTTCCCGCCGGCGTGCAGGACGGTCATCACAACCTCAAGCGCCGGGCGGTCGTACTCCGCGTGGGTGTCGACAGGGATCCCCCGGCCGTCGTCGACAACCGACACCGAGTCGTCATCGTGGATGGTCACCTCGATGCTGTCGCAGTAGCCGGCCAACGCCTCGTCGATGGCGTTGTCGACAACCTCGTAGACGAGGTGGTGCAACCCGCGGTCGTCGGTCGACCCGATGTACATGGCGGGTCGCTTACGGACCGCCTCAAGCCCTTCAAGAGCCTGAATGGAGTCCGCTCCGTACTCGGGAGAGTCATCTGACATAGAATCTATCGATATTAATAGGGTCATCCTATTAAATCCCCCGCACGCGCGCTCGCGTGCGGGTGTGCCTGACGCGACTACCTGCCACCCGCGGACGACCTCTCCCGCGGTAGCGCACGGCTTATAATCGCCGGCCGCGAATAGAACACAAATGTCCTTCCAGTCGACTCTCGGCGAGGACGAGGGGATTGCCGAGGAGCTGGCCGAGAGCCAGCGCGCCATCTCTATCGCCGAGTTCTTCGAGAAGAACAAGCATATGCTCGGGTTCGACTCCGGAGCCCGGGCGCTCGTGACGGCTGTAAAAGAGGGGGTCGACAACAGCCTCGACGCCTGCGAGGAGGCCGACATCCTGCCGGATATCTACGTCGAGATAGCGGAGTCCGGCGACTACTACACGCTCGTCATCGAGGACAACGGCCCGGGCATCACCGAACAGCAGGTCCCGAAGGTGTTCGGGAAGCTACTGTACGGCAGCCGGTTTCACAAGCGCGAGCAGAACCGCGGTCAGCAGGGGATCGGGATCTCCGCGGCGGTGCTGTACGCACAGCTGACCTCCGGCAAACCAGCGAAGGTCACCTCCCAGACGAAGGGCGGTGACGCGGCCCAGTACTTCGAGCTGATCGTCGACACCGATACCAACGAGCCGGAGATAAGCGAGTCCTCGACGACCACCTGGGACCGCCCCCACGGCACCCGGATCGAGCTGGAGATGGAGGGGAATATGCGGGCCCGCCAGCAGCTCCACGACTACATCAAGCACACCGCGGTGGTCAACCCACACGCCCGGCTCGAACTCCGGGAGCCGAGCGCGGAGTTCAAGTACGAGCGGGCGACCGACCAGCTCCCCGCCGAGACGGAGGAGATCCGCCCCCACCCGCACGGGGTCGAGCTCGGGACGCTGATCAAGATGGCCGAGGCGACCGACTCCTACTCGGTCTCGGGGTTCCTGCAGGGGGAGTTCACCCGGGTCGGCGCCAAAACCGCGGACTCGGTGATCGCGAACTTCACCGACCGTCACCTCGGCCGCGGGATGACCTGGCGGCCGCCCGCCGGCCACGAGACGGAGGACATCGAGAGCACCGTCACCGAGGCTGTCGCCAACAAGAGCAAGGAGGCGACCGCGGACTTCGCGGCGCGGGTGGCCGCGGCGCTTGACGAGCACGACCGGGTAGCCCACCACCAGGTCGCCGCGACAGTCGCGGACGCCGCAGACGGGGTCGCCGAGGAGTACAACACGACCTTCGGGGAGACTGTCCGGGAGAAGGCTATCGCGGCCGCCTGGGCGGCAGTGACCGCCGAGCGTGTCCCGGATGTGCACGCGCCTGTGGACGCGGCCACGACCGACCGGAAGGACGACGCGGCCGTCCAGGGGCTGGCAGAGCGTCTGGCGGCGAAATTCGACACCGACGACGGGGGTCGTCACCGTGTCACCCGCGACGAGTTGACCGAGTACGTCCGGCGGGCCGCGGAGATGACGGAGGAACGCGACGACGCGACCTTCGGGGAGACCGCCCGCGGGAAGATTGTCGACGCGCTCTGGGACACCTGTGAACGGGTGCCCGACGACCCTCCCCGGGTCCACGCCGTCGCGAGCGACCGCGACACCGCCTCCGAGCTGCTGGAGGCGATGCGCGAGACCGACATTATCGCCCCGCCGACGGGCTGTCTGGCCCCGATCACCGAGGGGCTCGTCGAGGCTGGTCTGCAAAAGGAGTTCGACGCCGACTTCTACGCGGCGGCCACGAGAGACGCGTCGGTCCACGGCGGTGACCCATTTATTATCGAGGCCGGACTGGCCTACGGGGGCGACATCGGGGCAGACGGGACCGCCGATGTGATGCGCTTTGCCAACCGTGTGCCGCTGGTCTACCAGCGCGGCGCGTGTGCGACTACCGATGTCATCAAGGGGATCAACTGGCGCAACTACGGCCTCGACCAGCCGGGCGGGTCGGGGGTCCCCAACGGCCCCACGGTGATTATGATTCACGTCGCCTCGACGAACGTCCCGTTCACCAGCGAATCGAAGGACGCCGTCGCGAACGTCCCGGAGATCGAGCGCGAGATCGAGTTGGCGGTGCGCGAGGCGGCCCGCGAGTTGAAGAGCTTCCTGAGCAAGCGCCGCTCGATGCAACAGCGCCGGGAGAAACAGGACAAGCTGACGACTATCCTCCCGGAGATGGCCGACAAGCTCGGGGAGGTGACCGGCCAGCCGGCGCTGAACATCGACGACACGATGGCCCGGATCATGAACAACGTCCTCGTCGAGCGTGACCGCGAGAACGGACAGGTCCGACTGACCGTGGAGAACAACACCGACGCCAGTACGCGGCTTTCGGTGACGGATATCGTCACCGCCGAGCCCGACCTGAACGGCGGCGAGGGCGACGGCGACCCGACCGTCGTCGAGATGGACGGCGAGTACTTCCTGAAGTGGGAGCCTGACGTGCCGGGCGGCGGCGAGGCGACCCTTGCCTACGACCTCGACGGCGAGGCCGACTGCGAGCTCTCCGTCGAGGGTATCGAGGACGAGAAACTGACTGTCGACGCCTGATAATGAGCACTGACACCCCTACCCTGAGTGAGGACGAGCAACGAGCCCGCGAACAGCTTGTCGACCTCGCGGCACAGTTCTACGACCAGTTCGAGTCCGGGACCGTCCCGAGCATGGATGTCCCCACCCGCACGAAGTCGAACATCGAGTACGACCCCGACAAGAAGGTGTGGGTCTACGGCGACCGCCACTCC
>JBLGCN010000020.1:0-13594 GCA_047617405.1 Natronomonas sp. | reverse complement strand
GGGGCTGCCGGGGCCAGCCTCGCCGGTTCCCGCCTCGGGTGCCTCGCCGTCCCCGGGGTCTGCCCCGGAGAGGTCGTCACCGACGATGTCGGAAGGGGTCTCCAGTGTCGTGACCTCCGTGTTCTCTGAGACGACCCGCTCGGCCCCACACCGGGTGCACGTCTCGGTCTCGCGAATGGTACTGACCACCTCGCTCCCCTGTTCCTCGCGCTCGCGCTCGACCGTGCCGTCGTCGAACGCGTGCCCGAGCACGGAACACTTCAGGCTCATTGTCACGAGATGGCTGCCTCTGGCACATAAGCGTACTGCTTAGGCGGATGGCAGGACCGTGGCGTCTCCCCTACCCCGCCCTCGGGCGCCGCGAACGCACAGTATAAGGTTCGGGACAGCGTTACACTCGGATATGCGAGCGAAGCCGAAGCACCGGGACCGCAACGAGACGGAGGTAGCGGTGCTGGACGCCCTGGCCGACCGCCGCGAGGAGGGAATGACCGTCTTCGAACTCCGCTCGCACGTCGACGAGGATATCGATACCTTAGAGGATGCGCTGAGTGACCTGAAGGACGACGAACTCATCCAGGCCCGAAAGGAAAAAAACCGGACGGTCATCCTCCCCGCGGAGGCCGCCGTTGGTCCCGTCGAGTCCGACGACGAGGAGCCCGACATCTTCGACCGGATCCGCGACCGGCTGCCGTTTTAGTCCCGTCGCGCGAGCGCCAGCACCGCCAGCAACGCGGCCAGCACGGCGACGACACCGAACCCCGGACTGCCGGCCCCGGCGGTCGGTGTCCCCTCTCTATCGGCTGCGGTCGGGGCGGTCGTGGTCGGTCCCGAGGTTGGTGTCGTCCTCGCCGCGGTCGCCGCCTCCGGTTTGGACGTGGTCGGCGGCTCGGCCGTGGAGACCGGCTCGGCCGTGGTCGGCGGCTCGGTCGTCGTCACCGGCTCCGGCGTCGGGGTCGCGGTTCTGTCGGGGGTCGACTGTCGGTCCGCGACCACGACCGCGAACGTCGAGTAGCCCGGCGCCACGGCCTCGAACCTGGTCCCGCCCAGGTGCCGGGTCGTGACCCGCTGCCACCCGCCGTCGTGGTACCGGTACACCGTCACGGCACCGGGGTCACTCGGCGCGACATCCGCGTCGAGACTGAAGCTGAAGGTGCCCCGACTCACGCGGTCAGCGAGGTTCCCCTCGACCTCGACCGTGAGGTAGCTACGAGCGTCGCCGGTGACGGCCGGGACGGTGGCCGGCGGTTCGTCGGTCGCACGCACCCGAATCTCGTTGTCGACGTTCGTCCCCATGTCGAACGTCGCAGTCACCTCCTCGACGGTCATCGCGTCGGTCCCGACACCGTCGAGTGGCGCCACGACCGGGTCACGAAGCTCGACATTGTCGACCGTGACCGACGCCGCCCCGGAGGAGTCCTCGGTGACAGTCGCGACCGTCCGCTCCGGTGTCGTCGCTGTTGTCGTCGTGGTATCCGAGGTCGACTCCGACGGGTTGGCCTTGACCTCCGCGAAGCCGGCGGAGTAGCTGATATTGTCCAGCCGGATCCGGGCGCCGGAGTCGGTTTCAGTGACGGTGAAGTTGGTCGCGTCGCCCTTGTAAAGCGCGCTCAGCTCCGACTTGGGGTCGTCGACCCCCCACTCGCTGAGCTGTGAGTCGGGGATCTCCGCCTGGTAGAACCCGTTGTGGTCGTTACCGGCGACCGTCTTCGTGGGCGCGGCGACCCACACGCGCAGGGACTGGTTCACTACGCTGGGCGTCGAGAATCGCTGTGCGTTGGTCGTGACACTCATGCCCTTCAGGTTGTTCCTGACCGACCCGGGCACGTTTCCGAGGTCGAATACTCCGAAGTAGACGGTCACGTTGCGGCCGGCGCTCGCCTGGTCCTTTCGCCCGGTTGGCCAACTCACCTCCGAGGGGTCCTTGAACATCAGGGGGCCGACACCGGTCTCCGCTCCCCCCCCCTTTCCCGCCGAACATCACCTGCAGCTGGACGGGCGTGCCCGTGACCGTGATGTCGGTTCCGTTGGTGATACTCGCGTTGTCAGCGGTGCTCCAGCGTGCGTCGCCGACGCCCCACATCAGCGAGTTCGCGGTGAAGTTCGTCACGGTGACGTTCATGCGTAACTTTGTGTCCCTGGTGACGCCGAGCCCCTCAAGTTCGTCCGGCGCGCCGCCGCTGCCGCCACCGCCACCGCTGCTCTGGTTGTTCACCTTTACCTGCAGCATGCCAGCCCGCACTGAGGCCGAAATCCCCAGATTTGCGGTGTCGACGCCGCTCCCCTCGATGACCTTGACCGAGGCGTGCTTGACCGAGGTCGTCCGGAGCGTGAAATCCGCCGTCGACTCGCTTCCGCCGGTCACCGTGACCTGTTTCGAGTTCGTGCTCTTCCCCTTGGTGAACACCGAAACGGTGTAGTTCCCCGGCGAGGCCGTGATGTTGTACGTGCCCGTGTCGGCTTGCTGTTTGGTGTTGGTCCTGTCGAACACGACCTGGTCGCCGTCGTCCGCGACGACGCCGACACCGCCGACCTTCTTCCCCGCCGCACTCTCGACCGTTCCGGTGATGTACCCGGCCTCCGGGAGCCGGACCGTCACGTCGGTCGTCTCGCCCTCTCTGACAGTGACGTTGTCGAGTTTCTTCGGCGGGCCGTTCGAACCTTTGGCCCGCACGACGTAGTTCGAGGCCGGGACAGACACCGAGAACTTACCGTTCGCGTCCGTCGTAGCCGTGCCGCCAAAGCGGTATCCGAGTTCGCGGGCCTCCACGCTGTACCCCTTTGATACCGCGTTCTCGTCGGCGTCGAGGACAGTCCCGTTGATGAATCCCTTCTCCGGGAACGCCTTCACGGTGAAGTCGACGGTCCTCGTGTTGGACTTGGAGACGCTGATACCGGTCTCGACCTCGAACTTGTGGTCGGGTTCGTCGTCGACGATGACGTCGTATGTCGTGGACGGCTGTACCCCCAGCGAGTAGTCGCCGTTCGCGCCCGTGGTCACGACTGTCTCCGAGCCCCCGCTCTGTGGGACAGCGACCACCGTCGCACCGCTGACAGACCCGCTCGCGTCCGTTACCGTTCCGTTGACCCACGTGTCGGTACCGCTGCTGGAGCTGTAGACGTGGGTATCGGTGAGGCCGCTGCCAGCACCGTTGTTGCCCCCGTTGTTTCCGGCACTGTCTTTGGCGTCGTCAACGCTCATCGTGTAACTGCCGCCGCCGTCGTCGTAAGCCTGGGTTGTCGACAGCGAATAAATGTACGGTCCGCTTCCACTCTCTGCGAACTGCTTTAGATCGAAGGTGTACGTCGCGCCATTCGGTCCGGTCACCGCTACTGTGATGTCGGATGCGCTCGTTCCGAGTTGTTCGTCGGAATTGAACGTGATGACCATGTTGCCGCTCGACTCGTCGAGCGTCACGCCCGAGATCGAGGGCGGCGTCGTATCACCACCCCCACTGCTGTAGGAGTAGGTGTCCGTCAGGCCGCTCCCGTCACCGTTGTTCCCGCCGTTGTTGCCGGCGGCGTCCTTTGCGTCACTAATGGACATCCCGTAGGTGCCGTCGCCGTTGTCGTACGGCTGTGCAGACCCGCTTTTGAGGACGTATGCGTAGCTGCCGCCACCGATGCTGCTCTGGCTAAAGTCACCGCGCGCGTACGAGTACGTCGCGCCGTTGGGACCGCTGACCGTCACCGCGAGGTCACCGGAGCTACCGCCCAGTTGCTCGTCGGACTCGAACGAAATCCTCTGGTCCCCGAAGTCCTCGCTCAGACTCACACTCGAAATCGACGGCGAAGTGGCGTCGAGCGTCTGGGTGGCGACCCGTGTGGCCGACGGACTCTGGTCGTAGTACGTGAGGTTGATGTCGTCGCCTTCTACTGCGAGGAGGTCACCATTGGCGTCCGACTGGACGAGAGAGATGCTACCGGTGAAGATTCCGGTGTCGGCTCCGGTTTCAGCCAACGCTACCGTCTCGGCCGAGAGGTATGTGAACGACTCTGCCACATCATCACTATCGCTGCTGTCGACGATATCGAATGTGGCTGTTCCGTCGGCGTTCCGATTGAAATTGGTGATCGACTCCGATGGGGCCGAACTGACGAATGCGATGTCGGTCTTGTCGATGACACCGTCTCTGTTGCGATCACCGACCGGAGAATTTGTCGTGACCTGTTGTGAGGTGTCGGTATCTGACGACAGCGACTGGTAGGTGAGTTTCGTATACGAGACGGTCTCCGGATTGCCATCGACCGAACCGCCGGAGTCGCTGACTGTGACCGTATAACTCCCTGCGCCGAGCGAGTTGGGCGAAACCGAGGAGATCACCTCGTCCGACGCACCGAGCAGCGTGAAGTCAGCGGCCGTGATCGATCCGTCCTGCGTTCGGTCGTAAACCGGTAGTCCAGGACTGACCGTGACATCTTGAGTCCCACCTTCGGTGTCGGAACTCGTCCCATCTGCGCGACTGGTCGCGTTCTCGCTTGTCGAGTTCACGTCAACGAGGAGCGTCTCAACCGCACCGCTGTTCGTGTTCAGGTCCGCATCGTCCACCGTGACCGTCGCCTGGTTGCCGGCCGAATTGAGAGAGGGAGACGTTGCCGGCCGTGTTCGCCGCCGCCGCCGCGGGTGCCACAAACACCACCGTCCCCGAAACCACCGACAGTAGCATAACCGTCGAGAGTATCACCGCCCGTAGTTTCGTTCCAACCTCTTTGCCCGTGTGCGTCCTGCGGTTGCGTGCGGTCCCGCTCATGGCTCCACCGGTGGCAGACGGCCCTGATGGTGGCCGCGGTGACCGTCGTCCCGAGGACACCTGTTTGCGATTCCCCGGGTATCGACAACGTCACTGTAGCCTCGCCGTCCGGAATCATCGCGACTCTGCCCGGGTCGCTGTAGTCCTACTGCGCGACGAGTGTCCATATCTGTCATTACGCATAACACTCAATATATACCTGTCCAACAGAAAATCATGTCTGATAACTACCGGGAGGCGGGACCGATCGAACGTGAGACGCCGTGAACGGCGGATACGAGCGTTCGGTCGATGTGCGGACAGACAGTTATCGATACTGAACACGACCGCTGCCGAGTTCGGCATAGCCATCACGAACCGGTGCGACGTCTGACCGCGCCCTGAAGACCCGGTTACGAGCTATCTGGCACCTTCGGAGGTGGCCGAGGCCGCGCAGTTGTTCGGCCCCAGTTCCAGCTCGAGCCACTCCTCGCTGTCGTCGTCTGTCTTGAGCGGCTCTGTCCCGCGGTTGACCGCGAGGATCCGCTCGGCGTTGACCGGCCGGGCGGTATCGCTCAGCACCCGCTCGACGAACGCCTCACGGTCGAGCCCGAGCGCGCCGACGCGCTCGCGCAGCGCCGACAGCCGGGCGGTATAGGCCCCCTCGACCGCCTCGGTCTCCGGCCGCCGGTGGCCGGGCGCGACGAGGGGGTCATCACCGACCGCCGGTAGCCGGTCGTGGAGCGTCTCGTAGAGCTGGTCGGCCTGCTCTCGGGGGTCGACCCCCTCCTGGAGGTCCGGCCTGGCGACACTGTCCAGAAAGAGGGAATCCCCCGCGAGCAGGGTGTCCCCGTCCCCGACCACGAGGCCGGTCGTCTCCGTGGTGTGTCCCGGAAGTGCGACCGCCTCGACGGTCGTCCCCCCGACGCTGACGGCCTCGCCGTCACCCAGCGACTCGGCGTCGTACGTCACACCGCGGCGGTCGATACCCGCCGGCAGGAGCCGTCTGGGGTGGTTGCCGCCTGTGGTCTCCGCGTCGCCTCCGGGCGTCAGCCCGCGCAGCCCGCTGAGGTGGTCGGCGTGGAGGTGCGTGTCGAAGACCGCGACGACCCCGGCGCCGCGCTCGGCCAGGTCCTGCCGGTACTCGTCGACGCCTGCCAGCAGCGGGTCGACCAGCAACGCCTCGTCACCGTCGATGACGGCGTAGCTCAGACAGCCCGTCGCCGGCCGCTCGTACTGGACGACGGTGGGGTCCTCGCGGACGACCCGGGCGAGGTGGACCCGGCCCCAACTGTCCATCCCGCCGGCGAGGTTGCGCGCCTCGACGCCCGCCGCCGTGAGCACGCCCGCCACGTAGTCGCTGGCCTCGCCCTGCCCGCAGACGACCGTCACAGCCCCCTCGCCCGCGATGTCGGCCACGAGGGCACCCACCTCGCCGCGGACCTGCGCGGCCATGACCTTCGCGTATGGGACGTGGCTGGCGGTCACGCCGGGCCCCTCGACCCGCCACCGGTCGACCTCGTCGCGGTCGCGCACGTCGAGCAGCCGGACGGACTCGCCGGCGCCGAGGGCCTCCGCAAGCGTCGCCGGCTCGACGCTGCCGGGTTCAGCCGGGGGTTGCGGTGTGTCGGGCACGTCTGGGTCGCTCATACACGAGGTACGCCCCTGGCGGGCATAAACCAGCGGCTCCTGATACTGCCGGCTGTAAGTCTGTAAAGAATTTCGCGACCCCGGGGTCGCAGGTATCTTAACACAGTTACAGCCAGCAGTATGACCGCCCGGTGCCGGCCCCGCGAGTAGCGGATTTGCGGGCGGACACACGGCGGCTGTGGCCGCTCAAAGGGGGGACGTATTTACTCCAGGGCGCGCTACAGGGGATATGGACCCCACCGAGCGCGTGCGCGAGAGCCACGCCACGGCGCTTGACCGACTCGGCTCGGAGAAGAGCCTGCTCGCGCTGACCGAGGCCCGCCTCGAGACCGAGGCGGTGCTCTCGGCCGCCGGCGCCGCACTGGCGAGTGCGCGGGCGACGCTGTCGGACTGGGCGGCGGATGCGGAGGGCCGGGCCGCCGACGCGCTCGCGGCGGCAGCCGAGTCGCTGGCCGACGCCACCGACCGCGTCGCCGACTCGCTCGACACCGCCCTGCCCGGTGACAGCCCCTTTGTCTCGCTTGCCGCCGACACCGACCCCGGCCGGGCCGGCGCGGGGCTGGTCGGTCTCGGGCTCGTACTCGACCGGGTGTTTCTCCAGTGTGTGAGCTTCTTTGTCAACGAGGCCGACACCACCCGGGCGGACCTGTTCCGAGACCTGCGCGGGGTCGCCGACGACCTGCTCGACACCGCCGCCGACCTCGCCCTCGACGAGGAGGCGGCCGAGACGGCTGTCGAGGCCGCAGGAACGGTCATCGAGGCCGCCTACAACGCCTACGTCGACCGGCTGGACGCCATGGGGTTCGACCCGAAACCGATCTGCTGAGCACCCTGGCCGCCGGACGCCCGCCATTTTTTGCCCCTGGACCACCTACAATCAGTATGCGCGTCGTCTCCCTGCTCCCTTCGGCGACCGAACTCGTGTACGCCCTGGGGGTCGAGCCTGTCGGCGTCTCCCACGAGTGTGACCACCCACCCGCCGCGAACGGACAGCCGGCGGTCAACCGCTCGCGGGTCGACCCGACGGCCACGAGCGCCGAGATCGACGACCAGGTACAGGACGCCGAGGAATCCGGCGGGGTCTACGAGATCGACCGCGGGACGCTCGCAGAGGTGGACCCCGACCTGGTCATTTCCCAGGGGATCTGTGACGTCTGTGCCGTCGACGAGGTCCGGGTCCGGGAGGCCGTCGACGACCTCGGCCTCGACTGCGAGGTGCTGACGACCGACCCCCACAGCCTCGGGGACGTGTTTGCCGACATCGAGCGGGTCGGCGCCGCCATGGACCGCGAGACGCGTGCCACAGAACTCGTCGCCGACCTGCAGGCCCGGGTCGACGACGTGCAGGAGCGGACCGCGGGGCTGGACCGCCCCCGGACCGCGGTGCTCGACTGGGTCGACCCCGTCATGGTTGCGGGCCACTGGGTGCCGGGGATGGTCGAGTCCGCGGGCGGCGCGTACGGGATGGCCGACCCTGGGGCGCGCTCGCGGCCCCGGGAGTGGGCCGCCCTCCGCGCGTACGACCCGGAGGTGCTCGTCGCCGCCCCCTGTGGGTTCGAGGTCGACCAGACCGTCCGGGACCTGCCCGCGCTCACCGAGCGGGAGGGCTGGGCCGACCTGACCGCCGTGCAGGAGGACCGCGTCTACGTCATCGACGGCCACCACTACGTGAACCGACCGGGGCCGCGGCTGGTCGACACCCTCGAGTTCCTCGGGTGGTGTCTCCACCCCGACGCCTTTGACCGGCCGCCCGTGGACGCGGTCCGACCGCTGGAACCCATCCTCCAGCAGTGACCCGGGCCAGGGGTCAGCCCCTCACCCCACGTAGCGACCGGCACTCGTAAGCCCCGAGCGCCCGATACGGGGGTATGGAGCTCGACACGTATCTGGTCACACAGGCCCCCCTCTCCGGGGAGCACTCAACCCCCGAGGTGGTTGCGGCGGCCATCGAGGGCGGTGTCGATGTCGTACAGGTCAGGGAGAAGGACACCAGCGCCCGCGAGCGGCTACAGGTCGCCCGTACGGTGCGCGAACAGACCCGTGCGGCCGGCGTCCCGATGGTAGTTAACGACCGCGTCGACATCGCCGTCGCGGCCGACGCCGACGGCGTCCACCTCGGCGACGACGACCTGCCTGTCGCGGCGGCCCGCGAGCAACTCGGCGCGGACGCGGTCATCGGCCGGTCGGTCTCCACACCCGATGCCGCCCGCGAGGCCGAAGCGGCCGGCGCGGACTACCTCGGGGTCGGTGCCATTTACGCCACCGGCTCGAAGGCCGACATCGACGACGAGGAGTACGACATCGGCCTGGACCCTGTCCGCGACATCGACGAGGCCGTCGATATCCCCTTTGTCGGGATCGGCGGCGTCACGGCCGAGAACGCCGCCGAGGTGGTTGCGGCCGGGGCCGACGGTGTGGCGGTGATCACCGCAATCACCGCCGCCGAGGACCCCACACGGGCTACCCGGAAACTCGGTGTGGCGGTCGCCGAGGGTCGACAGCGCCGGGAGAGCGCGGACCTCGGGGGGGCAGCATGACCGCGCCCGACCCCACAGCCCTCTCGCTTTCAGACCTCGACTCAGTCGCCGAGACCGCCCCGCTCGTCAACGCTGTCACGAACAACGTGACCGTCAACGATGTCGCACAGGTCATCCTCCACTGGGGCGGGCTCCCGGTGATGTCCGACGACGAGCGGGAGGTCGGGACGATGGTCGCCGGGGCCGACGCCTGCCTGCTGAACATGGGGACGGTCAGCCAGGCCGGCGAGGCGACGATGCTCGAGGCCGGCGGGTCCGCAAACGACAACGGCGTCCCGGTCGTGGTCGACCCTGTCGGCGTGGGCTCGACACCCACCCGGGACCGCGTCGCCGAACGGCTGGTCAGCGAACTCGATGTCACAGTGATAAAGGGCAACTACGGCGAGGTCACGGCGCTGACCGGCGAGGACGCCGAGGTCCGGGGTGTCGAGTCTGTCGGCGAATACAGCGATATCGCCGCCACCGCGGTCGCCTGTGCGCAGGCGTATGACACCGTCGTCGTCGCCTCGGGCGAGACCGACGTCGTCGCCACCGGAGAGGCCGCCTACGAGGTGACCGCCGGTCACCCGATGATGGGCGAGGTCGTCGGCACGGGCTGTATGCTCGGCGGCACTGTCGCGACGCTCGCGGGCGCACTCGAGGACGCCGAGGCTGCCCTGCTCGGGACCGTGGCGTTCGGGCTTGCCGGCGAGGCCGCGGCCGCCGAGCAGTTCGGCACATACCACGGCCCGGCGAGCTATCACGTCGCGTTCAAGGACGCAATCGCGAACGCCCGTGACGCCGACACCGACCCGGTCACCGAGCGCGTCGACCGGGTCTGAGTGACACGCCCGGCGGGGCCCGCTTCAGTCCGACAGCGAGCACCGGCCGGAGTAGTTGCCCGACAGCGAGTCGATAGGGTCTGCCCCACAGACCGGACAGTTCGGGTCGGCCGTGACCGGGACGACATCGGTCGTGAGGTGTTTGGCGTCGTAGACCAGCAGCCGCCCCTCGAGTGTGTCCCCGACGCCCATCAGCAGTTTCAGCGCCTCGGTCGCCTGGACCGAGCCGACGGTGCCGGTGACGGCCCCGAACACGCCGGCCTCGGCGCAGTCCGGCACCGTCCCTTCGGGTGGTGCCTCGGGAAACAGACACCGGTAGCAGGGCTCGCCGCCGGAGAAGGTGGTAGTCTGCCCCTCGAAGCGGTAGACCGCGCCGTGGGTCAGCGGCGTGTCCTCGAGGACACAGGCGTCGTTGAGCACGAACCGGGTCGGGAAGTTGTCGGAGGCGTCGACCACGACGTCGTAGTCGGCGACGAGGCCGGCGGCGTTGTCCTCGTCGACATCCCCGTAGGTCTCGACGTCGACGTTCGGGTTCTGGTCGGCGACGTACTCCGCGGCGCTGTCGGTCTTGACCCGGCCGATATCGTCCGCCCCGTGGACGATCTGGCGCTGGAGGTTGCTCCGCTCGACGACATCGCCGTCGGCGACCCCCAGCCGGCCGACACCCGCTGCGGCGAGATACTGGATCGCCGGCGAGCCAAGCCCGCCCGCGCCGACGACGAGGACGGACCCGTCGGCGATGGCGCCCTGTCCCTCCGGTCCGACCTCGTCGAGGATGATCTGCCGGGAGTACCGGTCGAGTTGCTCGGTGTCGAGGTTCATACCCACCGGTTGACCGGCGGGGAGCAAAAGTCGTCCGCCGTCACCCCCCAGTGTGTGGCGGTCGGGCCAACACCTTCCTCAGCAGCTGTACAGCGCGCGGTACTTGTCGTCGACGTAGTCGAGGAAGTGGTCGGCGGTGAACGGTTCGCCGGTGGCCTCCTCGACCAGCTCCGGGGTGGTGTACCGGGCGCCGTGACTGTGGACCTGCTCGCGGAGCCACCCCCTGACCGGGCCGAACTCCCCGGCCCGGACACGGGCGTCGACGTCGATATCCTCGCGGACGGCGGCGTCGACCTGGGCGGCCAGCACCGACCCCAGCGTGTAGGTGGGGAAGTACCCGAAGGCGCCGTTTGTCCAGTGGATGTCCTGGAGACAGCCCTCGGCGTCGGTGTCGGGTCGGAAGCCGAGATACTCCTCCATCCGGTCGTTCCAGACCGCCGGCACCTCCGACACCTCCAGATCCCCGCGGATCAGGTCCCGCTCGATCTCGAAGCGGAGGATGATGTGCATGTGGTAGGTCAGCTCGTCGGCCTCCACCCGGATCGGGTTGTCGTCGGAGACCTCGTTTGCGACCTCGTAACACTCCCGTGGGGTGACCGACTCGCCGAGATGGTCCTCGACGGTCGGGGCGAACAGCTCCCAGAACGCCGCCGACCGGCCGACGTGGTTCTCCCAGAACCGGGACTGTGACTCGTGGACGGTCAGGTCACGGTCGTCACCGAGTGGCGTGCCGTAGGCCTCCTGGGGGAGCCCCTGCATGTAGGTTGCGTGGCCGAACTCGTGGACCGTCGGCCCCACGGATTCGAGGGGGTCCTCGGGGTCGAAGCGGGTGGTGATCCGGGCGTCGAACTGTGTCCCCGTGGTGAAGGGGTGGGTGGAGGTGTCCAGGCGGCCCCGCTCGAAGTCGTAGCCAAGCAGGTCCAGCGCGTCCCGGACCATCGCCTCCTGGGTGTCGGTGTCGTAGCTCCCCTCGAAGGGGTCGGCGAGTTCGACGTCACTCTCGGCGATATCGTCAACCAGCGGGGGGAGTTCGTCGGCCAGTCGCTCCAGCACCCGCTCTGCGGTGTCGACCTCCAGGTAGGGCTCGTACTCCTCGAAGAGCACCTCGTAGGGGTCGCGGTCGGGGTCGATCGCCTCGGCGTACTCCCGGCGTAGCTGGACCAACTCCTCCAGTTCGGCCTCGAACTGTGCGAAGTCGGAGTCCTCTCGGGCCTGCTCCCAGACCGGCAGCGCCTCGGCGCTCTTCTGTGAGATCCGCTCGACCAGCGCCTCCGGTACCCGCGTTGCGCGCTCGTGGCGCCGCCGGACCTCGCGGACGACCGCCTCCTGCTCGGCGTCCAGGTCCCGGTCCTCGAGGTCGTCCAGGTAGCCCGCAAGCTCGTCGTCGGTCAGCATCTCGTGTGTGACCGCCGACAGCGCGGACTGCTGTTTCGAGCGGGCAGGTGTCCCCCCTTCGGGCATCATCACCTGCTGGTCCCAGCTCAGCAGGCCGGCCGCGTCGCCGACGTAGGTCATCCGCTCGACGTGCTCGCTAAAGTCGTCGTAGGTACTCATCGACGATTGATTGCGGCCCAAAAATAATCAATCCGGTGGCTCCGGGACGGGACACCCGGGTCCGTGTCGCGAGCGGCCGGCTCAGCTCTCGACGGGGATCTCCGTGCCGCGGGCCGCCGCGTCGACCGCTGCCGGCAGGCGAACCTCCAGAATCCCGTTGTTGTACGCGGCGTTGATCCCCTGGTCGTCGACCCGTCGTGGGAAGCGGAACCGCCGGTGGTAGGTGCGACGGCGGCTGTGTCGCTCGTCCTCGCGCTCGGCGGCGATGTTGAGCACGCCGTCGTCCCACGTCACCGTGACGTCCTCGGGGTCAAACCCCGGTAGCTCGACGCTGAGGACGAACTCGTCGTCCTCCTCGTACAGTTCGTAGTCGGTGCCGCTGGTCTCGAAAAACTGGTTTGGGAAGTCGAGACCCTGCAGCCAGGAGTCGGTCGGTGTCGTCGGCAGTGCCATAGCCGATTACCTCCGTTGCAATTAATGATTGTTCGCGGTTCTATATAAATCTGTCGAAGCGTGTGGTACCGTCTCATATCGGTAGCACGGCCGCCGGCGCCAGGACCCGGGGCCGGTCAGGGGAACCGGCGGCTCAGAACCGCTCGGCGACGCCGCGGTAGACCCGCTCACAGCGCTCGACGGCCGCGAGCGAGACGCTCTCGTCGGCGGTGTGTGCCTCGCCAGGCTCGGCCGCGCCACAGACCACGCAGGTCGTTCCTGCCCCGGCCAGCCAGCCCGCGTCGGTGGCGTGTGGCTTGACCACCTGCTCGGGTTCGCCGCGCTGGACGGGCCGGGCCGCCCGCCGGACGAGAGCGGCAAAGTCCGGGTCGTCACACGCCATCGGCGGGAGGTCCTGGTCGACGGTCCAGGTGACACCCTCGACGTCCTCGACCCGCTCCAGCGGCGCGCGCTCGCCGGGAACGGTCCGCTCGTCGACGGTCACCGCACACCGCTCGGGAACGACGTTCCAGGCGCTGCCACCCTGAATCTCGGTGACGGCGAGTGACCCCTGGAGTCCGTTGCCCAGGACCTCGGCCGTCGGCGCCTCCATCCGGCGAACGGTGTCGACGGCGTCACTGGCCCGGTAGACAGCGTTCTCCCCGGCTCCGGGCTCGCTTGCGTGGGCGGCCCGGCCGGCCGCGTGAACCGTCGACCCCCGGCGACCTTTGTGAGCAACGGCAACGTCCGTGACCCCGGGCGCGGAGTATCCCGTCGACCCCTCGCCGACGACGGCGTAGTCCGGCGCGAACCCGCCGTCGATAGCCGCCTGCGCGCCGACCCCGCCCTGCTCCTCCCCGACAAACGAGGCGAAGACGAGTTCGCAGTCCGGGGTTGCGTCCCGGAACGCCACCATTGCGGCCGCCAGCGCCCCCTTCATGTCCGCGCTCCCGCGACCATACAGCCGCTTGGACCGCTCCTCGAGGACGTAGCTTCCGTCTGTCCCCTCGCCCGCCGTCTGTGACTCGTCGGGTGGCACCACGTCGTG
>JBLGCN010000019.1:0-13664 GCA_047617405.1 Natronomonas sp. | reverse complement strand
AACGACCGTGGCCCGCCGGCCCACGCCGGCCCGCCCGAGGACCGTGGTGACGACAGCGAGGAGGACGACAGCGACGACAGCGACGAGAGCGAGACGGACACCGAGGAGGACGACAGCGACGACAGTGACGACAGCGACGACAGTGACGACGGCGACGACAGTGACGACAGCGAGACGGACACCGAGGAGGACGACGGCGACGACAGTGACGACAGCGACGATAGCGAGGAGGCCGATGAGGACGGCGAGGGCGGCCCGCCGGACGGTGCCGGCCCGCCGGACCGTGCGGACGACTAGCCTGAGCACACCGCTGTTCGCGTCGCCGGCTCGGTTGCGGTGACGGCTTCGGTAGGGTTTTGCCGGGCCCTGCCCTACAGTACAGTATGGCTGTTCCCATCAGTGAGCGACTGGACGACCCCGACGCCGCCCGGGCGGAGGGGCGCCGGAAGATCGAGTGGGTCCACCAACATATGCCCATCCTCTCGGCGGTCCGCGAGCGCTTCGAGGCCGAGCAACCGCTCGCCGGCGAGCGGGTCGGGATGGCGATGCACGTCGAGGCAAAGACGGCCGCGCTTGTCGAGGTGCTCGCGGCCGGCGGCGCCGAGGTGGCTATTGCCGGCTGTAACCCGCTCTCGACACACGACGACGTGAGCGCGGCACTGAACGCCGTCGACGGTGTCACCTCATACGCCGAGCGTGGCGTCGACGACGAGGCCTACTACGCGGCCATCGAGGCCGTCATCGACCACGAACCAACCGTCACCGTCGACGACGGCGGTGACATGGTCTTTGCCATCCACGAGGACTACCCCGAACTCCTCGAGACGGTTATCGGGGGCTGCGAGGAGACGACGACCGGCGTCCACCGGCTGCGCGCGATGGACGCCGACGACGCCCTCGAGTACCCGATGTTCGCGGTCAACGACACGCCCACCAAGCGACTGTTCGACAACGTCCACGGCACCGGCGAGTCCGCGCTGGCCACCATCGCCATGACGACCAACCTCTCCTGGGCCGGCAAGACCGTCGTCGTCGCCGGCTACGGCTACTGCGGCAAGGGCGTCGCGATGAAGGCCAGCGGCCAGAACGCAGACGTTGTCGTGACCGAGGTCGACCCACGACGGGCTCTGGAGGCACACATGGAGGGCTACGAGGTGTTGCCGATGGCCGAGGCCGCCCGCGAGGGCGACGTCTTCGTCACGACGACGGGCAACCGTGACGTCATCGTCGAGGACCACTTCGAGGCCATGCAGGACGGCGCGGTCCTGGCAAACGCCGGTCACTTCGACGTGGAGATCGACGTCGAGGGCCTCGCGGACCTGGCGGTCGACAGCTATGAGGCCCGTGAAGGGGTCCAGGCCTACGAACTCGCCGACGGTCGTCGGCTGCACGTCCTCGCCGAGGGGCGGCTGGTCAATCTCGCGGCGCCGGTCGCGCTGGGCCACCCTGTCGAGGTGATGGACCAGAGCTTCGGCGTGCAGGCGCTCTGTGTCGAGGAACTACTTGCGGGCGACCACGAGCCCGGTGTCCACGACGTCCCCGACGCGGTCGACCGTGAGGTGGCCGATATCAAACTGTCCGCCGAGGGTGTGGGCTACGACTCGCTGAGCGACGAACAGCGCGAGTACATGAACTCCTGGCAACACGGCACCTGAGCCGGCACCGACCCCGGCGCTTTTGTCGGTCCGCGGACCAACATGGATGGTGGCGATGACGAGACGTTACCCCCGCTCAGCCCCTTGTGATGAGACCTGACGCCGAGCCACCGTTTCCGTACCAGGAACCACCCGGCCCCGGCTCAGAACGGCGGGTCCGCGGTGTCGTCACTCGCGCCCCCATCGCTGTCGACCGGCCCCTTCCAGGCGTCCATTCCGCCGGCGAGGTTCTCGACGACCCCGTCGAAGTCCTTGTGTGAGGCGATGAGGCGGGCAGCTTTCGCACTCGCGATCCCCTCGTAACAGACCGTCACGACGTGGTCAGCCTGGGCGATCTGGTCGCTTGCCTTCGGGATCTCTGTGAAGGGGACGTGCTCGCTGTCGGGGATGTGCCGGGCCCGGTAGGACTGCTCGTCCCGGACATCGACGACCATCGGGTCCGACTCGACCAGCAGGTCCTCCAGGTCCCGTGCGGTGAGTTCTCCGTCCATGCCAGGCTATGTGGGTGCGCGGTCCAAAGCCCTGACGCTCCCGGGCCCCGTCACGACGGTGTCGGTTCCTGGCCCGGCCGGTGGCCTGTCACCCGGTTTCGCTCAGCAACCCCTCCTCGCGGGCCAGCAGGACAGCCTCGATGGTGGCGTCGTGGGCGGGCTGGCGCCGGGCCACGGTCAGCGCGTCGTCGACGGGGACCGTCCGCACCGAGAGGAACTCACTGTCGCCGCGGTCGGTCCCGACAGGTTCGAGCCCCTCCGCAAAGACGATCCCCCGCCGGTGGCGCATCACCCCCGTCGCGACCCAAAACTCCTCCAGCAGTGAGACACCGGCGGCGTCGAAGCCGGTCTCCTCGCGCAACTCCCGCGCGCCGGCCGTGGTGTAGGACTCCCCGTCCTCGACGACCCCGGCCGGCAGTTCGAGGTGTCGCTCCTGGACTGTCGGGCGGTACTGCTCGACGAGGACCACCTGTCCGTCGGCGACTGCGAGCACCACCGCCGCCGCCGGGAGTTCGGCCCAGTAGTACCGCTTGCGCGAGCCGTCAGGCTGTTCGACCAGGTCGTACCCCCCGGTGTACCAGGGGGTGTCGTACTCGATTACGGACTCGATGACGGGCCACTCCGCCGGCACCTCAGCCTCGTCTGTGGCCGCCGGGTCGCTCGGGTCACCCGTCATCCCCCGGCCTCCTGGACGACCGTCAGCCGGTAGACAGTCCCGTCGTGGCGGGCGTACACGCTGTCGTCGACACTGGCATTGGCGTACTGTCGGTCGAGCGCGTTCTCCTCGTCGAACGGCGAGTGTGTGAACGCGCCCTTGAAGCCGGCCGGCCCCCGCCAGTAGGGGTCAGAGCGACCCGACCCGCCGGGGCTCGCCCGCTCTATGGCCGCCGTAGTGTAGGGGAAGCGGTTGCCTGTCACCTCGCTCGCGTTGAACGGGGTGATGTTGCCGGCCGGGGCGGCGGCGGTGGCGGTCAGATAGTAGGGGTCGCCGCTTTTCAGCAGCCCCGGCAGCGCGCCCAGCGCGAGAAGCAAGACCACCACCGCGAAGATGGTGTAGATGGCGTTTTTCGTTATCCGGCGCACCGAACCACCCCGCTGTGGATGCGGCCGAAGGCCTGCCGGCGCAGCGTCCCGGCCGCGGCCTGTCGCTGCCCGTAAAACCCGGTGACGACGACCGTCTCCGTGACGGGTGTGGCGTGCCAGACAGCCCGGTCGGTGTGCTCGCCCCCGAACTCGACGACCGTCCAGTCCTCGTGCTCGGCGGGCCACCGCTTGAAGCCCCCGCGGTCGCCGACCTGGGCCGCGAGCAGAGCGGCAGAGGGCACCTCCTGTGCCGTCTCGACCACCGCCTCGGTGACACGCTCGTCGCACCCCTCGGAGCCGAACTCCATGGCCCTCGCGACCTGCTTGACCGTCGTCTCCGCCGTCGGTTCGAGCGAGTTGTACCGTTCGCGGACCTCGGCGGCCGTCTCCGGCGCGAACAGCCACTCCGTCTCCATACCTCCGCTTTGACCGGCAGCCCTATTCCGTTTCCGCTCCCGTCCCGTCGTCCCCGCCGCCGGTGTCCGGGCCGGTCTCGCCGTCGGTCTCGGATATGTCGGCGCGCTCGCGTCGTTTCCGGGTCATCTCGCGGGCCTCGGCGATGGCCTCGCGGGCCGCCTCGTCGACAGTCTCGCCTTCGAGCGCCTCGGCACCGGCAGGGAGGTCGCCGGAATCGGTGTGTGCTGTATGTCCGCCCGTGTGCTCGTGGCCCGGGCCGCGGTCGGTCGTGTCCTCGAAGACCTGTGGGAACTCCACCGTCTCGGCGTGGTCGGCAACCCGCTCGCCGAGTTCCGTCTCGTCCAGGTTCCCCCACCCGGGGACGTGGTCGTCGAGCCACTCGCCGTGCTCGCCACCGCGGAGCATGGCGGTGAAGGCGAGGTGGTTCGCGAGGTGGGTCGCGTCGGACTGGGGGTCCTCACAGACCGGGCAGGCATAGCCCATACCGGTACAAGACGGCCGAGCCACAAAGGCGTTTCAGAGCGACCGAACCAGCACCAGCGCGTGCTCGCCGTCGCTGTAGTAGCGAGGGATGGTCCGGCGGTGTTCGAAGCCGTGCTCGCAGTAGAGCCGCCGCGCGTTGTGGTTGCTCTCACGGACCTCGAGTTTCACCGAGGAGGCACCCGCCGCCTGGAGCACACCCATCGCCCGCTCCAGGAGCGTGGTCCCGACCCCGCACTCGCGGTGGCTCTCGCGGACCGCGATATCCTTTATATGTCCCAGGGGCCGGCCGTGGTTTGGGACCGAGTCGCCAACGACGTAGCCCACGACTCGGTCGTCGGCGGGCGGGGTGGCGACCAGAAAGCCGGGCTCGCCGAGATACCGTTCGAAGGCGTCGAAGGGCCACGGCTGTGGGAATGCTGACTTCTCGATCCGGTGGACCGCGAGCAGGTCGGCGCGCTCGGCCTGGCGGACCTGGGGAGCGGCGCCGTCGGGCGCAACCGTCGTCACATCCATTGTTATGACGTGTGGCTACATAGACGTGGCGACCCCGACGCAGTTCGGGGCTGTGACCGGGTCACCCGGTCGGCGACCAGTCGGCCACCGACCCGGCCACGGCGCCACCGACCCCTCCACCCACGAGGGGGTAGACTACGCCCGCGAGGAACACTGCCTGGGCCTCCACCGGCCCGATAGAGGCGGTGACCGTGAGGTTGAACACCGCAAGCGAGAGATTCCAGGTCAGGGCGGCGACGGCGACGACCACGAGCAGGAGATAGCCGACGACGACACTCGCCCCTGCCACGGCCCCCGTCTTCGGCGTCGAGACGTCACACTGAATCGCGGTGTAGAACCCACAGATAAAGAGCATGACGAGCGGGACGGGCAGGAGCAGTCCGGGTTCGAGCGCCCTGACGAGGTCGCCGGCCCCCGGAAACGAGCCGAAACTGAGCACACCGGAGTCTCTGCCGGCGCCGGTAACGGAGTACTTGATCGGGACGAAGTGTGCACGGTAGACGAGCCAGCCGACGACCTGCGTGACCTCGGGGGTCGACGTCGAGAGCGTGAGCGGGAGGCCGGCGACCGCGCTGGCGACCCGTTCGGCGCGCAGCGAGTACATCACGAGGTAGGTCCCGAGAAAGGCGACCACCCCGAGCAACAGCCCCGGCCGTAGCGAGAGGTGGTCGAACAGTGGCCCGTCGGCGGACCGCTCCGGCGTGGCCCTCACCGGCCCGCCGTCGGCACGAACGGGGGGCTGGTGCTCGTCCGGGTTGTCGGGGTTGGTCGAGTCCTCACCCTCCCTGCGTGCTGCCGGCACCGGGGAGCCGTCGCCCCCGTCCCCCGCCCGGTCGGCTGTCATTGCCGACATGTCTCGGGTCGAGTATTTAAACATTTCCGGATGCGGGGCGTGTCAGCGCCGTGGCGGATAGGCCGGACCGTCAGGCGTAGACCAGGACGGTCGCGTGCTCGCCGTCGAGCACGGTCACCTCCTCGCCGGACTCGGCGCGGTGTTCCTCGTGGACGGTGACCGCGTCCCCCGGGACGACGGCGACCTCCTCACCCATGTCGACCTCGACCGCCTCCTCGTAGCGTTGCTGTTCGCGCACCGCTGTCGGGTCCATCGACTCGAGGGCGGCGACCACCTGTCCGGCCTGGTCGCGGAACTCCGGCCCGATAGTCGAGTGGTCGGGCTCGACCTCGACGGGGACGAGTTCGACGTTTGGCTCGCCCTCGCGGATGTGGACGGGGCTGTTGACCGCCTCTGCGAGGTCGTAGGTGTCGACAGCCGTCTCGGGGGTCTCGGCCGGGTAGACCTCCACCCGCTCGAGTTCGGCGTTCAGCGCGATCCCCTGGTCCGACTTCCAGGAGCGGACCGTCGACGCGATGTCGGCGATGAGTCCCCCCGTCAGCTCCGCCTCGGGGTCATCTAGCTCCAGGTCCGGCCAGTCGCCGGCGTGAACGCTACCCTCGGTGCCGGGCAGGGCCTGCCAGGCCTCCTCCGTCAGGAACGGCGCGAAGGGTGCGAGCATCCGCAGCGAGGCCGACAGCGCGGTAAAGAGCGCCTGTCGGGCGGCGTCGCGCTCCCCGGGTCGCCCCTCGTAGAGCCGGCCTTTGATCAGTTCGAGGTAGTCGTCCGCCAGGTCGTGCCAGACGAACTCCCGCAGCTCCCGGAGCGCGGCGTCGAAGCGATACTCGTCCATGTGGGCCTCGACGGTGTCGGCGACGTCACCACACCGCGAGAGCACCCACCGGTCGACGTCGCGGTAGGCCGGGTCCGCAAGCGGCTCGCGCTCGTCGTCCAGGTGTTGGGCCGCAAATCGGGTGATATTCCAGACCTTCGTCCCGAACCTGCTGGCGGACTTCACCTCTTTCCACTGGAACTGGATGTCCGAGCCGGGCTGGCCGCCAAGCGCCATCGCCTGCCGGAAGGCGTCCGCGGAGTACTCCTCGACGGCCTCCTCCGGCTGGACGAAGTTCCCCCGGGATTTCGACATCTTGTTGCCGTCCTCGCCAAAGACCATCCCGTTGATGAGCGCCTCCTCCCAGGGGAACTCCTCCTCCAGTGCGGCCGTCCGGAGGACCGTGTAGAAGGCCCACGTCCGGATGATGTCGTGGCCCTGCTCGCGCAACTGGACCGGTGTGAACGTCTCCTCGGGCCACCCGCCGACGTACAGCGCGGAGATAGAGGAGTCCATCCACGTGTCCATCACGTCGGTCTCGCCGTGCCAGTCCGTTCCGGCGGCTTCGCCGCCTCCATCCCGCGACTCCTCCGGAGCCGCGCCCGCCCCACACTCCGGGCACGCGTCGACCGCGGGGCCCTCGTCGGTCGGCTCGACGGGCAGTTCGTCCTCGTCGGCGACGTGGGTGTACCCACAGTCCCCACAGAACCACGCCGGGATCGGGGTGGCAAACACCCGCTGGCGGGAGATAACCCAGTCCCATTTCATCCCCTCGGTCCAGTCCTCCAGGCGGTCGTACATGTGCTCGGGGATCCACTCGACCTCCCGGGCGTGGGCCAGGACCTCTGCCTGGTCGACCTCGACGAACCACTGCTCCTTCGAGAGGATCTCGATTGGGGTGTCACACCGCCAGCACTGCCCGACGTTCTGCTCGGTCGGCTCCGACCCCTCGAGATAGCCCTCGGCCTCCAGCCCCTCGGCGACCGCCTCCTTTGCCGCCTCGACGGACAGCCCCTCGTACTCGCCGGCCTCCGCGCCGAGATGCCCGTCCTCGGTGACCACGGGCCGCAGGTCGAGGTCGTGTTCCATCCACCAGTCGACGTCCTGTTTGTCCCCGAAGGTGCAGATCATGACCGCGCCGGTCCCGAAGTCGGCGTCGGCCTCCTCGTCGGCGAGGAGTTCGACCTCCTGGCCAAAGAGTGGCACCTCGAAGCGCTCGCCCACCCGGTCGGCGTACCGGTCGTCGTCGGGGTGGACGGCCATCGACACGCAGGCCGCCAGTAGCTCCGGCCGTGTCGTGGCGATCTCGATGTCCTCGACACCCTCGTCGACGGCGGGGAAGGTAACGTAGTACAGCGTCCCCTCGACGCCCTCCTCCGTCTCGACCTCGGCGTCGGCGATGGCGGTCTCACACCGGGGACACCAGTTGACCGGGTGTTCGTCCCGGTAGACGTAGTCGCTCTCTGCCATCCGGACAAAGGAGCGCTGGGTCTCCCCCCAGTAGTCGGGGTCCATGGTCTTATACTCCGTCGACCAGTCCTGGGAGAACCCCAGCGTGTGCATTGTCCGCTTCATGGCGTCGATCTGTTCCTCGGTGTGGTCGACGCACATCCGCCGGAACTCGTCGCGAGGGACGTCTGTCCGGTGGATGTCGTTGTTCTCCTCAACTTTGACCTCCGTCGGGAGGCCGTGACAGTCCCACCCCTGTGGGAACTTCACGTCGTGTCCCTGCAGGCGCTTGTACCGGGCGGCAAAGTCCATGTAACACCACCCCAGCGCGTTGCCGATATGGAGGTTGCCCGTCGGGTACGGCGGCGGTGTGTCGACCACGTAGTCGGGACTCCCCGTGTCCTCGTACTCGTATACGTCCATCTCCTGCCACTCCGCTCGCCACTTCGTCTCGACGCTGTCAGCCTTGTAGCTGTCCGGAAGGTCAGTCATAGTTTGTCAGGTGCGCACGTGTATCCGTATCTGTCGGTGGCTGTCGCGGCCGCGGGGGCCCGGCACTCGAGAACGGCTGTTACCGTGCCGGCGAACGTACTACCGACGCAACCACGTCCATGTATCTTGGCTGGGAGGTCGCGGATATAAATTTTCGCTTACGACGGCAGCACAGCCGCGTGCCTGTGACACACCCGCCGCCGGCGACGACCACAACCCCTACTTGTGCGCCGGCCAACCCCACCGGTATGGAACTGGGCATCATCGGACTCGGGCGGATGGGCCGGATCGTCGCCCGCCGGGTCATCGAGGCGGGGCACGGTGTCGTCGCCTACGACGTCGACTACGAGGCTGTCGGCGCGGCCGCCAACGACGGCGCCGAACCCGCCGAGTCGGTCCCCGACCTCGCCGACCAACTCGGGCCCGACAGACGGGTCTGGCTGATGCTCCCCGCCGGCGACCCTGTCGACGCCGCGCTGGAGGAACTGGAGGGACGACTCGACGGCGACGACATCGTTGTCGACGCCGGCAACTCCCACTTCGAGGACTCAGCCCGCCGGGCCGAGGCGACTGAGGCTGCATACCTCGACTGTGGCACCTCCGGCGGCCCCGCGGGCGCGGACCTCGGCTTCTCGCTGATGGTCGGCGGGCCTGCGCCCGCATACGAGGCCATGGAGCCGGTCTTCGACGCCGTCGCCACCGGCCCTGACGGTCACGCGCGGATGGGTCCTGCCGGCGCCGGTCACTACGTGAAGATGGTCCACAACGGCGTCGAGTACGCCCTGATGCAGGCCTACGGCGAGGGGTTCGAGCTGCTCCACGAGGGCCGGTACGACCTGGACCTGGAGGCGGTGGCACGGACCTGGAACAACGGCGCGGTCATCCGGTCGTGGCTGCTCGACCTCTGCGAGGAGGCCTTCCGCGAGGAGGGGACAGACCTCGGGGATGTCGCCGACCGTGTCGCCGGCGGCTCGACCGGCACCTGGACCGTCCAGGAGGGCCTGGAACAGGAGGTGCCGCTGCCGCTGATCTACGCGGCACTGGCCGAGCGCTTTGGCTCGCGGGCGACCGCCGACAGGGAGGGACGGTTCTCGCGACGGCTGGCAAACCGCCTGCGCTACGGGTTCGGTCGCCACGAGGTCGAGCGACGGTAGCCAGCCACACCGGACCGACACGACTCCGGGCGGGTACCGCCAGGCGTGTCCCTCTCCGGGACTCGTTGGAAAACACTAACACACTGTCGGGAGAATCCGGTGCTATGACAGAGAACGTCACAGTCGAGCGGGCCGACGGGTGGGCGACACTCACGCTTGACCGTCCGTCGAAGGCAAACGCGCTGACAGGCGAGATGTTCGGCGCTATCGGCGACGCGTTCGAGGAGTTCACAGCCACCGACACCGACGGCGTGACGGTCCGCGGCGCGGGCGGGAACTTCTCTGCCGGCGTCGACATGTCCGGCGTCCCCGAGTGGGCGGAGATGAACCCGCTCGAGGTGCGAGACGAGCTCGAACCGATCCACGACTCGCTCCGGGCGATTGAGGCGCTCGATGCGCCCGTTATCGCGGCACTCGAGGGGCACGTCCTGGGCGGTGGGCTCGAGTTAGCCCTCGCCTGCGACATCAGGGTCGCGAGCAGGACCGCCGAGTTCGGCCTCCCCGAGTCCGAGATGGGTCTGGCGATGGACCTCGGCGGGCCACAGAAGCTCCCGTCCTTCATCGGCGAAGGGCTGACGAAGTATCTGGTTATGACCGGTGAACGGATCGATGCTCAGCGCGCCCGCGACACCGGGCTCGTCGAGGAGGTCCACGGAGCGGACGCGTTCGGGTCGGCTGTCGAGGAGCTTGAGGCGACGCTGGCCGCAAAGCCCACCTACATCCACGGGCTGGCAAAACGGCAGGTCCACTCGGCCCGACCCGACAACCTCGACGACGCGATGCAACAGGCCATCCACCACGCGGTCGCCGCCTACAACGAACCGGAAACACAGGAGCGGGTCGCGTCGTTCCTCAGCGAGTAACCGACGCCGACCGGACACCCCACGGAACCACACAGCACCCGTGGGTACTATATCCGGCGCACACATCGACCCGGCGAACGCATGTCACACGGCTACGACACGACAACGGTCACCCGGACCGACGGTATCGTCCACCACGACCCGGCGGCCTTCGGACTCGACCGTCACAGCGGCGCGTTCGTTTACACCGACCAGCCTGTGACCCTCTCTGCGATGTTTGCGGAGGCTGTCGAGCGCGCGCCCGACCGGGACGCGTTTGTCTATCCCGGCTACGGCCGGACCGACACCTACCGGGACCTCGCGGCACGGGTCGACCGACTGGCCGCCGGACTCGCCGAGGCGGGGGTCAGCCCGGACGGTCTGGTGAGTGTCCTGCTCACGAACCGGCCGGCGTTTATCGAGACGGTCTTTGCCTGTGCCCGCCTCGGTGTGACGGTTGCGCCTATCAACACCCGTGTGTCACCCCGGGAGCTGTCGCCGCTGCTGGCGGACGCCGACCCCGAACTGCTGGTGACAGAGCCCGCCCTGACCGGGGTGGTCGCCGACGCCGACTACGAGCCCGACCCCGCCACGTACTACACAGTCGACGGGTCCGACGACACCGCCGGCAGACCCTACCGAACGCTGTTCGAGGCGTCGAAGCCACCCGCCGCCGACCCCGACGGGAGCGACACCTGCGCCGTCATGTACACCTCCGGGACCACCGGCCGGCCAAAGGGCTGTCGCGTCACCCACCGGAACCTGGTCAACAGCGCGGTCAACTACCGCGTCTCCTTCGCCACCGAGGAGGGGTTGCGGACCCTGGTGACGGTGCCGCTGTTCCACGGGGCCGGTCTCGTCTCGAACGTGGTACACACCGTCGGCGTCGCCGGCACTACCGTCGTCCTCGACGGCGCGGACCCCGAGCGGTTTCTCTCGGCCGTCGAGACTCACGAGGTCGAGTTCACCCTCTCGGTCCCGACGACATACGTGCTGGCGGCCGAGCAGGCACAGCCGGAGCGGTATGACCTCTCCTCGCTGGAAACGGCCGCCTACGGCGGCGCCCCGATGCCCGAGGAGAGCGTCCGCCAACTCCGGGACGCGTTCCCCGACACAGCCCTCTGTGACGCCTACGGGACGACCGAGACGACGGCCGGGCTGGTGACGATGTGTCCCGACGAATACACCGACGACCACGCGGCGACCATCGGACTCCCGGCCCCGCCGGTCGAGGTGGCGGTCGTCGACGATGACCGCGAGCCGCTTGGCCCCGGGGAGGTTGGCGAACTCGCGGTCCGGGGCCCGATTGTCGTCGACGGCTACCGAAACCGCCCGGATGCGACCGCGGCGGCCTTCGACGACGGGTGGCACTACACGGGCGACCTGGCGACGGTCGACCCCGACGGCTTTGTCTCACTGAAAGGCCGAGACACGGACAGGATTGTTCGCGGCGGCGAGAACGTCTACGCCCTCGATGTCGAGGCGGTGCTCACCGGCCACCCGAAGGTGCTCGAGGCTTCGGTCACGGGGTTTCCGGACGCCGTGCTGGGTGAGCGCGTCCTGGCGGCCGTTGTCCCCACCCCGGAGACACGACTCACCGAGGAGAGCCTCCGCGAACACGCCCGTGACCGCCTCGCGGCGTACAAGCTCCCGGAGGTGATTCGGGTCCTGGACGAACTCCCGAAAAACCCCGGCGGGAAGGTGCTGAAAGACGAGCTGGTCCCCGAACCGCTCAGCTACGGGATCCAGGCGGGGTGATACGTCTCTGCTCCCGGGCTGGACCCGTCTGACCCCCCTGTCACCCCAGTCGGAACGGTTTTATAATAGCCTCGCCAGCCACCCCATATGGCGCGCTGGGAATGTGCGATCGAGGGCGACGACGAGGCCTTCGACCGGGTCGAGGACCTCATCGTCCACCAGGCCACCACCCACGACCGTATCGAGTGCAAGGTCTGTGGCGCGGTGGTCCCCGACGGTTACTTTGCGATCCGCCACGCCTTCGACGAGCACTCCCGCGCCGAGTACGTCCGCGCGTACGACGCCTCCGCCGCCGATGTCCGGCGCCGCGAGGGCGTCAAGGAGGCTATCGAGGCCGAGGCCGACATCCGCGAGGCTGTCGACCGGATCGAGGAGTAAATCTGGCTATCATTCGAGAGTGCAAAGCGCTCCTGATAACAAACCACACACGACCTTTTGAACCACGCCGAACCGTGGGTTACCGCGACCGCCCCTTGCAACATGTCGAAGGCGCTCTCTTATGATCAGCCTCGTAACGCGTGATGAGGCGTGCGCCTGGCCTGTCGGCTGGTAGTCGTTGCGGCCGCGGAGTGTGACCCTGTTCGCCTGGCCGGGCCTTACCGTTCTTCGCTGTCCAGCACGCGGATCTGGTCGCCGCGCACGGTGACGGGAATGGGGACCGTCGCCTCGTAGAGCTCGACGGTCACCTGGTCTTTGCCCTCGTCGATACGCTGGACCTGGGCTTTCTCGCCCTTGAACGGGCCGGCGATGAGTTCGACGATATCGCTCTCGGCGATCCCCTCGACGTCGGGGGTCGGCGAGAGGAAGTGTTCGACCTCGGACATCGAGGTCTCGCCGGGGACGACACCGTTGGCGTGGGGGATCTCGTCGAGGATCCGGTCGAAAACCGCGGGGTCCTTTGCCTCGACCATCACGTACGATGTCACGGAGTCCGGCGCCAGGGCGGCGTGGACCGACTCCTCCTCGCGGTTCATGATCATATCGGCGACGGTCCGCTCCTGGCTCGCGGTGGTTTTGACGGCGTAGATGCCCATCAGGGACCACCCGGGATGATGAACATGAAGACGTAGATCAGGAAGCCGGCGAGCCCCACCAGCAGGATCCCTGCACCGGCGATCTTGGCGACCTGGGAAAACTCGTGCCAGGAGGGCGTACTCGCCAGTTTGAGCACCCGGACGTAGGAACTCAGGTCCTTTGGCGTGTTCATATCCGTGTGTACTCTGTCCTCGCTTTTTTATCTATTGATGGTCGGCTACCCGGAACCCCGGCAACAGTTCCGGCCGTCCTCGACGGTGGGTGGCCGCCGACGCGCCGGTCGGGTCTCGACCTGTCGGGCCGCTCCGTGTGCGAGGGACGCCCGTGTTACTCCACGTAGTCGATCTCCTCGCCGAGTTCCTCCGCGGCGCGCTCCTGTTCGGCCGCCGACTGCCCGTAGATCTGGGGGCTCTCGACGCCGGTGACCACGATCATCGTCTCCATCTTGCCCTCGAACTCGTTGTTGACGCTCGCACCCCAGATGATGCGGGCGTCGGGGTCGATCCGGTCGTAGATCTCCTCGACGACGCCCTCGGCCTCCTCGATGGACATGTCGGGGCCGCCGACCACGTTGACGAGCGCGGAGGAGGCACCGTCGAACTCCACGTCCAGCAGTGGCGACCGGAGT
>JBLGCN010000018.1:0-13774 GCA_047617405.1 Natronomonas sp. | reverse complement strand
GGAGGGCGTCGAGGTTTTCCTTCTGACGGCGTTCCTCCTCGGGGGAGACCTCCTCGATGTCGACCTCCTCCTCCTCGTCGACCTGGTACTTGTTGACGCCGACGATGATCCGCTCCTCCTCCTCCTGTTCACGCTGGCGCTCGAAGGCGACATCCTGGATCTGCCGTTGCACCCAGCGGTCCTCGATGGCCTTGCGCATCCCGCCACGGTCGTCGACCTCCCGGATGATCTCGAAGGCCTCCTCCTCTAGCTCGTCGGTGAGACTCTCGATGTAGTAGCTCCCGCCGAGCGGGTCGACGGTGTCCGCGGCACCGGACTCCTGGGCGAGGATCTGTTGGGTCCGCAGGGCGGTGCGGACCGACTCCTCGGTCGGGATCGACAGCGCCTCGTCCTTGCCGTTGGTGTGGAGACTCTGGGTGCCGCCGAGGACAGCCGCCAACGCCTGGTAGGCGACCCGGACGATGTTGTTGTCGACCTGCTGAGCCGTGAGTGTCGAGCCCGCAGTCTGTGTGTGAAACTTCAGCTGCTTTGACTTTGGGTTCTCGGCACCGAACCGCTCCTCCATGATCTGTGCCCACATCCGGCGGGCAGCGCGGAACTTCGCGACCTCCTCGAGGACGTTGTTGTAGGAGGCAAAGAAAAAGGAGAGCTGTGGGGCGAAGTTGTCGACATCGAGTCCGGCGTCGATGGCGGCCTGGACGTACTCGATCCCGTTGCCGAGTGTGAACGCGATCTCCTGGGCGGCCGTGGAGCCGGCCTCCCGGATGTGGTAGCCGGAGATGGAGATGGTGTTGAAGCTCGGCACCTCCGCCGCACAGAACTCGAAGATATCTGTGATGATCCGCATCGACGGGCCCGGCGGGTAGATGTAGGTGTTCCGGGCGATATACTCCTTGAGGACGTCGTTTTGGATCGTGCCCCGCAGCTCCGAGCGGTCGACACCCTGCTTGTCACCGACGGCGATGTACATCGCGAGCAGGACCGCGGCGGGGGCGTTGATCGTCATCGAGGTGGAGACCTCGTCGAGTGGGATCCCGTCGAAGACAGTCTCCATGTCGTCGAGTGAGTCGATGGCAACGCCGGTCTTGCCGACCTCGCCGGCCGACATCGGGTCGTCGGAGTCGTGGCCCATCTGGGTGGGCAGGTCGAAGGCCGTCGAGAGCCCGGTCTGGCCCTCGTCGATCAGGTAGTTGAACCGTTCGTTTGTCTCGCTGGCGGTGCCCATCCCGGCGTACTGACGCATCGTCCACAGTCGGCCGCGGTACATCGTCGGGTAGACACCCCTGGTGTACGGCTCCTCGCCCGGGTACCCGAGGTCCTCCTCGTAGTCTATGTCGGCAACGTCGGCCGGCGTGTAGAGTGGGTCGACCTCCTGGCCGCCGGTGTCGGTGTCGAAGGTCTCCTTTCGCTCGCCGAAGCGTTCAACGACCGGTGAGAGGCGCTCCTCCTCCCAGGCCGTCTTCCCCTCACGGATGGTCTGGAGGTCATCCTGATTGAACATGACCTACCATTTGGCCCCGGCCGGTTAAACCGTGTCGGCGGTCGGGCCGCATGACCACCCCGAGAGAGCGGGGACCTGTCGGCGGCGTCGGGCCGGGCGCGTGGTCTGTGACCGGTCATCGCCGCGTCGAGCCGGGCGGAGTAGCCAGACGCGCCCGGGACACCTGCCCGGCGGGCGGTGGCGTGACACCACACACAGACGGTGGCACCGGGCAAGACAGAGCCCTGGCGCGGCCACGTGGCACACCCCCGTCGCGGGCGGCCCGGTCAGCGGCCGGTGTCGTACTTGTAGGTGGCCTCGTCGGGGTCGATCCCGAAATCCTCCGGCCCCTCCTGTGGCTCGGTGTCCTCCTCCTCCGGGGTTGCCTGTTTGAACGCCCGGCGCAGCCGCGGCGGCATCCGGAACCGCTCCACGTCGACGCGCACCGGCACCGCACCCGGCGTGACAGTCTCCCGTTTCTTGCCGAGCCGGTCACTAAGATGGGCCGGGAGCTGGGCGGCATCGACCCGCTCGAACCCGAACTGCCCGAGGTAGCCGGGCTCGTCGGTAAAGGCGTAGACTATCTCAAAGCCATCGTCGCCGGCGGTCTGGACCAGCCGCTCGACGACGTGGGCGCCGACGCCCTGGCCGCGCCACTTCTCCAGCACCCCGAGACTGGTCAGCTCACAGACCTCACCGTCGTCGGTCGTGTCGACACGGACGCGGCCGAACCCGGCCCGCTCGCTCGCCTCCTCGTCGACCGCGATGACGTAGTCCCGGGAGCGAAACCCTACCTCGTCGAGACCAATCGCCTCGATGTGGTCGAGCAGCCACGCCTCGTCTCTGTTACGGGCGTCCCGGACGTACATACGTGTTAGTTCGACTGCCGAAGGCAAACCATTTGCGGCGTGGTGGGGCCGGGGTGTGGGGCGGCGGACACCTCGCCTGTGGCGGCCACATCACACAAACACTTTGTCCCAACTGCTCCTGGACACGTGTATGGCTGAACCAGAGGGGCTCGGCGTCGCGTATGAACCCGACGAGGCGTTCGCGCGGTCGAGCAACATCCACCAGTTCATGCGGGCACACGGGGTCGACAGCTACGACGAACTCCACCGCCGGTCCGTCGAGTCGGTCGAGGGTGTCGAGGACTCGGGGCTCGAGTGGTTCTGGGACGACATCGTCGACCACCTCGGGCTGGAGTTCTACGAGGACTACGACCAGGTGCGCGACGACAGCAACGGCCCACAGTTCACCGACTGGTATGTCGGCGGTGAACTCAATATCGCCCACAACGTCGTCGACCGGCACGCTCAGGTCGACACCGGCACCCGCAACACGGTCGCCACTATCTGGGAAGGCGAGGACGGCGAGGTCAGGGAGATGACCTACCACGACCTCCACCGCCAGAGCAACCAGGTGGCAAACTATCTCGAGGAGCGGGGTATCGGGACGGGTGACACGGTCGGACTCTACATGCCGATGGTCCCGGAGATTGTCTCCATCATGTACGGCTGTTTCAAGACCGGTGCCATCGCCGTCCCCATCTTCTCGGGTTTCGGGGTCGACGCCACCGCCACGCGGATCGCCGACTCCGGGTGTTCGGTCCTCTTTACCGGCGACGGCTTCCTCCGCCGGGGCTCGGAGGTCCACCTCAAACAGCAGGCCGACGACGCGGTTGCCGAGGCCGGGCACGTCGAGCACACGGTCGTCTACTCGCGGTTGGGCCACGAGGCCGGCTCCGAGGCCGTCCCCTGGACCGACCGTGACGAGTGGTGGGCCGACGCCGTCGCGACCCAGGACGACACCTACGAGACGAAGTCACTGCCCGCGGACCAGGCGTGTATGCTGCTGTACTCGTCGGGGACGACCGGCACGCCGAAGGGGATCGTCCACACACACGCCGGCGGCCTAGTCCAGCCGGCAAAGGAGATGTACTTCTCGTTCGACCACAAGCCCAACGACCGCTTTTTGTGGGTGTCGGATATCGGCTGGATGATGGGCCCCTGGACGCTGGTCGGCAACCACGCCTTTGGCGGCACTATTGTCATCTACGAGGGGGCACCCGACTACCCCGAGCCCGACCGGTTCTGGGAGCTGGTCGACCGTCACAAGGTCAGCGCCTTCGGCGTCTCGCCGACCGCGATCCGCGCGCTCCGGAAACACGGCACCGAGTACGTCGAGGGACACGACCTCTCCTCGCTGCGCCTGCTTGGCTCGACCGGCGAACCCTGGGACCCGGAGTCCTGGGAGTGGTTCCTCGACAATATCGGCGGGGGTGACACGCCGGTCATGAACATCTCCGGAGGGACGGAGGTCTTCGGCTGTTTCCTCCAGCCCACCCCCGTCCACGCGCTCAAGCCCGGGACGCTGGCTGCACCCGCGCTCGGGATGGACGTCGATATCGTCGACAGAGACGGCGAGTCCGTCGCCGACGACGGTGAGCGTGGCTATCTGGTCTGTCGCTCCTCGGCACCCTCGATGACGAAGTCGCTGTGGAGCGGCGACGAGCGCTATCTTGAGGAGTACTGGAGCACCTTCGACGACATGTGGAACCACGGCGACTGGGCCCGCAAGGACGCCGATGGCTTCTGGTTTCTGGAGGGGCGGGCCGACGACGTGCTCAACGTCGCCGGCCGGAAGGTCGGCCCGGCAGAGGTCGAGGGTACACTCATCGAACACGAGGCGGTCAACGCCGCCGTCGCCATCGGCGCGCCCGACGACACGACCGGGACCGCCGTCGTGACCTACGTCATCCTCAACGAGGGCTACGAACCTGCCGGGGAGCTGCGCGAGCAGCTGCGCGGCCAGGTCGGCGAGGAACTCGGCAAGCCGTTCCGGCCCCGTGAGGTGCTCTTTGTCGACGAGTTCCCCGAGACACAGAGCGGAAAGATCGTCCGCCGAATCATCCAGTCGGTGTACACCGGTGAGACGGTTGGCGACCTGTCGAGCATCGACAACCCCGGGGCTATCGAGAAGATCGAGCAGGCGAAGTAGGTCAGTCGAGGGCAGCCCCGCAGGCCGAACAGAAGCCCGCACCCGGGTCGTAGGAGTGACCACACTCCGGGCAGCTGTGGTCGGTCGTATCGCCCGACCCCGTGCTGTCGGCCCCGAACGACGAGGGGTCGCTGTCACCGTCGTCCGGAGGCGTATAGACCCGGGTGTTACTCACCTCCTCGGTCACCTGCGGGTCCGTGGGGCCGGTGTCGACGGTCGGCGAGTCCTTCGGGTTGTCCTCGGTGCGGCCGTCCCCCGGGTCAGCCGAATCCGGCTGTGAGCCCGCCGGTGAACCGGGGGAGCCCGAACCCGAGTTGGAGGCCGAGGGTGTCGACCCCGTCGTCGAGCCGGCTGTGGCCCCTGACCCGGCGCCCGACACAGACCCGCCGGAGCCCCCCGAACCCCCCGAGGAGGTGGCGATGCCGGGGGCGCCGGGACCGGAGCCGGTAGTGTCGCCCGCCCGGGCGGTGGTCGGGCGAACAAAGTCGGGATGCCGCTGGCCGGTCCGCAGTTCGGACCGTGGAACGTCCGGCTTCCGGAGCCGGTTGACCACGCCGGCGAGTGTCTGGACCAGCAGATACAGGACCGACAGCCCGGCCGGGACCGCGACGGCTACGGCGACAGCGGCAGGCAGCGTCACACCGGCAACGGGTACACGCCCGTTGACCAGCCAGACCGCGCCGTTGACCCCGAGGCGCCCGGCGAGAGCCTCGGTAACAGCTACGAGGAAGCCGTCCCGTCCGGCCACGGCTGCGCCCCCGGTCAACAGGGCGACCGAGAGGGCGAGCAGGCTGAGTCCTGCAGCCACCCAAAGCGCCCACGGGACGGACAGTGAGAAGACCCGATAGCTGTACGCGGTGGTCCGCACGAGCAGGAACAGTGCCGCGAGGACAAGCACGACAAAAACCGGCCACGGCGGCCGGGTGAGGGCGACGGTCACAGCGGCAGCCGCCGCCAGGAGGACCGCCGGCGGTACGAGCAACGCTGCCGGGTATCGGTAGCGGTACCGCTGTGCGATGTTGCCACTCCTGTTTGTCAGCTGCCTGACCAGTAGGCCGGCCCCAACTGCCGCCGGGACCAACACCCACGCCACGAGTGCAACAGCGGCAAGACCGGTTTTCCCTCCGGTCCAGGGCCGGGGTGCGAGCGAGACGTCCAGCGCGTTTGCACCGAAGGTGAGTGCAGCCCCGGAAAGCCCGAGCCACAGCGCGTAGACGGCAAGCGCGAGCAGCCCGCCGCCGAACAGTCGCGCCTCGTCGGTGACCGCGAGACGGACCGAGGAGGCGAGCTCCTCGCGTCCTTCGGCCATGTCAGGGGTGCCCGACGCTGAGGGTGACCACGCCCGAGAGGGCGAGTTCGTCGCCGGGGCCGACCAGCTGTCGGTCGCCTTTCTCCATGTGAGTGCCGTTCACGACCGTCGGGTTGTCCCCGAGGTCGACCACGTAGAACTGACCGCCCTCGCGGACGAAGCGGACGTGCTCGCGGTGGATCCGGACCGCCTTGTCCTCGTCCCCGTCGGTGTCCATGATGATCCGCCGGACCTGCCGGCCAACGGCGTCGCCGTCCGCGACGCGAACCTCGCGGCCACGGGCGCTGAGCGTCAGCGCCTCCGGCGCCGGCTCGGCGTCGGCGGGGGCTGCTCCCGTGTCTGCGTCGCTACCCTCCTCACCGTCACGGTGTGGTTCGAGGTGTTCGCCACAGGACGCACAGTACTCGGCGTCCCCGTCGACGGGCGCGTCACACGCGGGACACTCGGTCAGGAGGTCGAGGTCGGGTTCGGCGTCGGTCAGGTCCGCGCCACAGGACGCACAGAAGCTGTCGTCCTCGGCGACCTCGGCGCCGCAGTCGTAACAGACGGGCTGTTCGTCGCCCGTCTCGTCGTCCGGGGGACCGGAGATGTCGGTGCCACACTCGGGGCAGAACTTGGCCTCGGCTGTCACCTCCGCGGCACACCCGGGGCAGGTGAGCGTGTCGGGCTCCTCGTCGTCGGTCGGCTCGACCGGCTCCGCATCGCCCGCCGCCACGTCATCCGACCCCGTATCGGCATCCTCGTCAGTGCCGGGCAGGCTATCGGCGCCACCCTGGTCCGCATCGCCTGCCCGCCCGCTCTCCTCTACCGGGGTCTCTCTGTCCGGGGTCTCCGAGACACCCTCACCGGTCGTGTCTCCCGTGGCGTCATCGGCCTCCCCGCTCGCTCCGGAGTCGGCAGGCTCGAAGGCACCCCAGGAGTCGTCAGCGTCACCGTCGGACTCGTCGGGGTCCTCTGATGGGCTCTCCTCGCCCGCGGACGCGTGCTCAGGGTCCGAGCCACCGCGGGTGAACGACTCCCCGGAGTCTGTCTCACTGCCCGCCACAGGGGCCGGCGAGTCCGCCTCGACCGCCTCCTCGTCCGACCCGGGTCCGGCCGCGGGCGCCCCTGTCTCCGCCGACCCCTCGTTGCCGGTCCGGTCATCGACCTCCTGGCGCCACTCGCCGCAGTCAGGGTTGGTACACCAGCCGCCGGCGGCCATCGGGTCGAACTGTTCGCCACAGACCGGACACTCGACGGTCGAGCCGGTACCTTTGCTCATAGTGCGAGATGTTGCTAAGCAGGCAAAAAAGCTGTTGCCAGTTTCGGGGGTCGTCACCTCGGCTCAGGCGGCGCCGACGGGTCAGTTGTTGCCCTCAGATGGTGGACCCGTCGCCCACTCGCGGCGGAGACAGCCAGTAGTGTCGCTGTGTGTCGTGACTGTCGCCGTACCCGCCGCCGATGCGGAGTGGTATGTGACCCGGGTACCCGGGGCCGGGTCGGCGCCTGCCCGGCGACTACAGCCGCTCAACGACCGCCGCGGTCACGTCCGCCGTTCCGGCCTCGCCACCCAGGTCCGGGGTGCGTGGGCCCTCCGCCAGCGTCGCCTCCACGGCTTCCCGGACACGTGTGGCCTCCGCGGAACACCCGAGATGGTCGAGCAGCATCGCCGCCGAGAGGAGCATCGCTGTGGGGTTGGCAATCCCCTCTCCGGCGATATCGGGCGCGGAGCCGTGGACCGGCTCGAACAGCGCGTTCTCGTGGCCGATATTGGCGCTGGGCAACAGCCCGAGTCCGCCGACCAGCCCGGCAGCCAGGTCCGAGAGCATATCGCCGGCGAGATTGGGGCAGATGACCACCCCGTAGTCCTCGGGGTGGGTGACGAGGTGCATCGCCAGGGCGTCCATCAGCGCGGTGTCGTAGTCGGCGCCGGTGCTCGCGTGGTCGTCGGTGTGTGGCACCGACCGCTCCTCGGCTACCCGCTCGGCGGTCTCCAGAAAGAGCCCGTCGGTCTCGCGCATGACGTTTGCCTTGTGTGCGACGGTCACGTCGTCGTATCCGTTCTGCCGGGCGTACCGGAAGCCGTACTCCGCGATCTCCCGGGAGGCGTCCTCGGTGACGACACGGGTCAGCGTCCGCACGCCGTCGGTTATCTCGGCCTCGAGCCCCGAGTAGACCCCCTCGGTGTTCTCCCGGATAAAGACGAGGTCGGTCTCGGGTTTCACCGCGTCTAGCCCGGGATAGGCACGGGCCGGGCGGACGTTCGCAAACGAGCCAACGACCTCTCGCAGCGGGAGGATTACGTCGGCGGCCGTCTCCCCGGCCGCGCCAAACAGCGTCGCGTCGGCGGCATCGGCTGCCACACGGGTCTCCGCCGGCAGCGCCTCCCCAGTCTCCGCCAGTGTCGTGTCACCCGCCGTCGCGTGGGTAAAGCTCAGGTCGACACCTACCGCCTCCAGCACCTCCACGGCCGCCGGCGTCACTTCCCGTCCAACCCCGTCACCCGGGATGACCGCGATATCGTGAGTCATGCCCCGACCTGTGCCCGGCGGGCGCATGGGGGTTTCGGTCACGCCGGGCCGCCGCTGGACGCGTGACAGCACAGTTGTCGGCCGGGGCCAACTGACGACTACTAAGGGCTAACACAGCACCTCTGCGAGCGGGGGGTCGGGTCAGTGGTCGTCGACAATCACGGCCAGGTCGAGGGGATGCTCACCGGCGCGGACTCTGTTACCATCGTCGCCAGGAGCGAGCCAAAGGCCGAGACGACCGTCGAACGGTACACCATCCGGGAGGTGGTCGGTGTCGGCCCACAGGACCCGACCCAGCACGCCGCGGACACGGTGGTCACCGACGCGGTCGTCGGGATGCTCTCCACGGCCGACCTCACCGCGTCCCTCTCGGGCATACGGGAGCCCTCCCCGGCCTGAACGAGGGCGTCCCGCGGCGCCCGCGGCCACCAACCCCCGTGTTCCTCACGCGGGGTCGGCCACGAACGTGACCGCCTCGACGGCGCCGTCGGGTAGCGGGTCGACCACGGTGGTGTCGACCTCGACCACGACGTGCACGACCCCACCCGGCGGGAGCCCGGGGGCCGATACCGCCGTCAGGTCCCGCCGGCGCGTGCCGCTGACTGCCGCGTCCACCTGTGTGGGGAAGTTGAGGACCTCGGGTGCGGCGCCGTCGACATCGACACTGAGGTCGACGGCCACGTCCCCGTCGTTGACCACGAGAAAGGCCACCTGGTCGCCGGCACCCGGGTCCGGGAACCGCCCGTCCGACGTCTCCCCGACGTAGGTCAGCGCGTTCCTGTTGAGGTTCTCCAGCCGGAGTCCCCTGAGCCTGCCGTCCCCGGCCGTCAGCACGTGCTCGGAGGACAGCATCTCCGGGCCCGTTACTTGGAGACGGATACTCGTCTCGCTGGTCGGGCCACCCGAGCTGTCGTCGCTGTCGTCGGTGTCCTCAGTCAGGTCGGTGCTGTCCCCGTCGTCCCCGCCTCCCCCCGCGTCGCTGTCACCGGTGTCGGCGCTGTCGTCCCCCCCGCCGGTATCCCCCTCGTCCCGGTCGTCCCCGCGGGGGGTATCCCTGTCGGCGCTGTCGCCGTCCTGCGGGAGTCCAGTAGACGGCTCGAAGCCCTCCGAGGCGGGGGTTCGGACGCCAACGGGAACCCAGTTTTCGGGGTTCTCGGCGTTCCCGACCCCGAAAGCCCCCGACCCCAGAAACGCGCCGCTGCCCGTCAGGAGCGTGCCGGCACCGATCACGAAGTTCCGGCGGGAGGTCATGTGCGTACGCTCACTGTATAAAGGCCCCCGGGCGTCTTTGTTCTGTGTTGCTTGAATATCGTATGGCTGTGCTTGAACCCCGCGACGCCGAAAACCCGCCGCGAGAGCCAGGTTCAAGCGAGGCTTGAAGACCACGGAACTGCCGGGCAGAGGCTTCAAGCGGAACAATACAAAGTAGCACTAACCCTAATAAAGAAGTACCGCAACAGAAGCGGAAACCACTCACAATGAAGCTCACTCGCAGAAACGCGTTGATCGGACTCGGCTCGCTCGTCGCAGGCAGCGGCGCGCTCGTAGGTACAGGTGCATTCAGCAGTGTGGAAGCAGACCGGACCGTCAGCATTAATACTGCTGGTGATGCCGGTGGCTTTCTCACGCTTACAGGTGACGGCGAGTATGTTACCGACGACACTACTGGTGATCAGCTAACCTTCGATTTAGGTCAAGTCGGCAGCACAAACGCATTCAATAATGAAGCCAAGACTGTTGTAGAAGGAGTCGTCACTGTGACGAACAATGCGGCTGATAGCGAAGACATAACTGTCGGGTTTGAGGATAGCGGCAGTCCGACTGCTTCGACAACACTGAATATTGGCGACTCGGACCCCTCGGGGAGCGCAGTTGCGAAGGTGACGCTCTACTTCGGGACCGAGGGTTCTCAGGCGACACAGACGATTAGTAGTGGAAGCGATGCTAAGATCGGCGTTATCGTCAATACGAATACCGGCAGTAATGGTGACGGCTCCGATGGAACCAGCGCTGATGTGACGCTGTACGCCGACGGTTCATAAGTGTTCACAGAAGAGACGGACTCTTTCTTATAATATTGCAAGTCCGTCTTGATTCTACTTTATTCTGCCCTTTTTCCCTCAACGCTACTGAATGTTCAATTTGACTGTTGACTGATAACCGTCGCTTGACGGCTCGGTGACAGACTTCGCAGCAAGGAAGTCTCTCTGTTCATTGCCTCCGTTTCGGACTCGGCCTTATCAAGAGCCTCGTCATCATCCTTAAGTTCAACTTGAGCTTGGCTTCAAACGAAGTTATCCTACCGGTGGTGTGTTGGCCGCGTCTATCAGGATTTGATACCCGTCAGCTCACATCGACTGTGAGCCGTGATTTCGCGGGACTGGAGCAACCAGGGGGGATATGTGTGTCTGTTCCTGGTCTGAGAATTACTGTGCTCGGTACACAAGGATCAGCATCTGCGTGACAGAGAAAACGGCTTCTATTGATTATGTGCATCGGCCGCCGTGGGTACTGTCTGCACCCGCCACCGTTAGATCGAGTCCATTCAGGGCTCTATTGTCACTTTCTCAGAACTCCCGTCGCTGAAGTAGAGCTTTACAGTTACGCTCTGGTTTTGCATCCCGACTTTCTTGCCGGCACTGTCCTGGAATCTGTCGAATTTGAAGTTCTCGGTAGCCCCCCCACTGAGCGAAACGGTCGAATTTGAATCGAAGTCGCGGCGCGTGTCTCGGTCAGGATTCTCGCTGTCGACCGGGATTGGGTTCGAGAGAACGCCGGTCCCACCGGCGACAAGGGTAGACCCATTTTTATTAGCCACTTCCTCTGCGTTCGTTGATGTGTCTTCAATACGGATGCCGACGACCGTGACCTCAGTGTTTCCAGTATTCTCAATTTCGAACTCGTATTTGCCGCTGTTCCCGGCGGCGTTGAGGTTCGATGTCAACTGTATCTGGTCTGCCTGAACTGGAACTGCGTAATCTCTCGTCAGAGAGATTGTCGCCTCCGGGTCACTTCTGTCCGGGAGTTTGGCCGTCACCGACACCGGGACTGAGTCGCCATTGCCGTTGATGACTACCTCGCTTTTATCCCCTGGGTTTAGGCCGAGCTTGGCAGTGTCGGTGAACGAGCCGTCTCCGTTCTCGTCGAACTCGACACTGCTGTCGGTCGACTTGAGCGTGACCTCCATCGAACTGGTCGAGTTGTTCTCGAACGCCGGCGTGGTGTTGGGGTCGTCGACACCCTCGAGACCGAGTATGGCGTCTTTGTCCGCTGCGGTCTGGACGCTCACACCGCGGTCGCCTTTGACGGTACTGAATGCCCCGGACTGCATGAGCGCACCGCTCCCAATAGCGAGCGAGCCGAGTCCTGCGATGAAGCGTCTGCGATTAACCATATCTGAAATGAGACCGACGAGTGCGACCACTCCCCGCCAAGTATCAATAATAGATAGGGGATTAGCGGGTAAAAGGACACTGTTCCTGTCGGAGCGCGATACTCAGGATCTGAAATCCCACGAAACATATAGGCGGCGAACGGAGTGATCAGTACACTAGAATGGGTGTCGGAACGTACGCCCGGTACGCGCTCGGGGGAGTCGTGGTCGTGCTCCTGCTCGCACTCCTCGTCGGCCAGTTGCTGGGCTAGCCACTTCTGCTGACGTACGTCCAGACCGACAGCATGTCCCCGACCATCGAGCCCGGGGACGGCTATATCGTCCTGCCGGCGTCGGTCGCCGGCGGCGTCGGTGAGGGGGATATCGTCCTCTACGAGGCCCGGAACTTCGACGGGGGTGGGCTGACGACCCACCGGGTGGTCGACAACACCGGAGAGGGGTACATTACAAAGGGGGACAACAACCCCTTCACCGACCAGGACGGCGGTGAGCCACCCGTCGCCGGCGGCCAGGTCGTCGGGGTCGCCCTCCAGGTCGGCGGCGGCCCCGTCATCATCCCCTGGCTCGGCGTCCTCGTCACGACGGTCCAGGGTGTCGTGGCCGCCGTGATAGGAACGGTACTCGGTGTCGTCGGTCTCGACGGGGAGACCGGCGCGGGCACGGTCGGCGTCGTCGCCATCGTGGCGGGGCTGTTGATGCTGCTGGGGAGTGTCCTGCTGAGCGGCCAGCGGCCGAATCGGAGCTACGACAGACGACGGGGTTCGTTCATCCTCCAGGGGGAGGTGCTGACAGTCCTGTTCGTGCTCGCGGTGCTCGTCCCCGCCAACGCCTCGATGGCAATCCCGGGCGGCACCGCGGAGTACACCGTTCTCAGCGCGGAGAACCCCGCCGAGGGGTCGGGTGCCGTCCAGCCGGGCGGGACCCTGGAGCTCCGCTACACCGTCCAGAACAGCGGGCTCGTGCCGATGCACGCGGTCGTCGAGCCCGCGAGCAACGGTATCGCGGTCGACCAGCAACAGCTCTCGGTGCCGTTCCAGGGGGCAACCTCGACGGGGGTCGAGGTGCAGGTCCCCGAGGCGTCCGGGACGTACACCCGCTACGTCAGCGAACACCGGTATCTCGGTATCCTGCCTGGCTCGTGGGTCGCCGTCTTACACCGGATTCACCCGCTGGTGGCGCTCGGCGCGATCAACGTCGTTATCGCGGCAGTTGTCGCCGGCGTGACGCTCTACACCGTCGGCACGGGGCGCGTCCGACTGCGCTCGCGGGCCCGCGAGGAGTCGGCCGGCAGCCGGGTTCGGGATGCCCTCCGCCGGGACTGAAACCACGGGACAGAGCGGAGCAAGGACGGGTCAGCAGCCCACAGACCACACCTGCATCCCCGACGACGTGGGCGGTCTCTGTCACCGCCGACACAGGTGTCCGGCCTCAGATGTCGTCCTCGTCGCTTTCGGTCCATTCGGGAATGTCCTCACCCTCCACGCTCTCGCCCTCGAACCCGTCGTCGTCGAACAACGAGCCGGCCTCCGGGTCCTCGCTACCTGTCGTGGTGGGTCGCCCGTTTCCGGTGGTCTCCATCTCCGGGAACGACCCCTCGTCGAGGTTGAACCCGCCAAACAGCCAGTTGTGGACCGAGGATGTCGACGGCGCATAGACGTACGCGACATCCTCACGCCCCCGGAGCACGTAGAAGGCCTCGTCGTCCTCGATGACGCGGTTGTTGGTGTCGATGGCAAGGTCGACCAACCCGGAGAGGCTGTCCACCTGGACGACAGTCTGGTACTGGTCGATACCGGGGAGTTCACCCTGGGTGATCCAGTCGTCGAACTCCTGTCGCCGCTCCGCGACCAGACACCGCTCGCGCTCGGCCTCGCTCAGTCCGACCAGGTCCCGGCGGGTGGCGTAGCCGAGAACCCCAAGCGAGAGGAGTCCGGCAGCCAGCCCCAGCGGGGCGCCGACGCGGGTCAACAGCGACGGTGTGACCACTTCCCGAAGCGTCTCGGTCTGGAGCGTCGTGCCCGCCGTCACGGTCTGTTCGCCGTCGGCACGGTAGGTCGGCGGCCGGACGACGAGCGGGAGTTCGC